>JASFLR010000200.1:0-6200 GCA_050117995.1 Anaerolineae bacterium | reverse complement strand
GCGCACGGGCGAAACCTTTGCCAGTCGCGGTCAGAAGATGATCTACCACGGGCCGCTCAAGCCCATGGAGCACTTTTTGCTGCAAACGCCGCTGGTGCCCTGGTCCTATGCTGCTTCGCGGGCGTACTATGATGGTCTGTGGTATCCCTTGATCGGCCACAAACGGGTTGAGGAAGCCCTGGAGACCAAGTGGGGCCGCCTGTTTGCCGAGTATGGCGACATGCCAGCCGTGACCAAGGCTCTGTACGAACCCAAGACCGCCGCGGCGGCCGGGCTGCTGGGCGTGGCTGCTTCTGCCCTGGCCCTATGGTGGCTGGCAAGCAAGTCTAACAAGGAAAGCTAGCACAACCCGGCCATGCGCATCGACCTCCACTGCCACACTTTCCATTCGCCGGATAGCCTGATGACACTCGATGCGCTGCTGCAAGCGATGGATCGACGCGGGCTCGATATGGTAGCCGTTACCGACCACAATACCATTGCCGGAGCGCGGGCGCTGCATGCCCGCGCCCCCACTCGGGTTCTGATCGGTGAGGAGATCAAGACGACCCAGGGGGAGCTGATCGCCTTTTTCTTGGAGGAGGAGGTGCCCCCTGGCCTCTCTCCTGAGGAGACGATTGGCCGCGTCCATGCCCAGGGGGCGATTGTGGGTGCCTCTCACCCCTTCGATCGTTTGCGCGGAGATGCAATGGGCATGGAGCATCTGGAGCCCATTCACCGGGAACTGGATTTTCTAGAGGTCTTGAACGCCAGAATGACCTTTCCCAGGGATAACCGCTTGGCTCGAGAGATGGCTGCGCGCTGGGGGCTGCCCGGCTCAGCCGGCAGCGATGCGCACGCGCCTTCGGAAGTGGGCCGGGCCTACGTGGACATGATGGACTTTGAAGGTCCGCAGGATTTCCTGGACAACCTTGCCATAGGACAGGTTGGCGGGCGACAGAGTAGCCCAACTGTGCATCTCCATTCGATCTATGCCAGGTGGCACAAGCGACGGAAAGCTCGACGGCAATGAACCGATTTCTGCGGCCCCTGTGGAACAACCTTAGCTCCATCATGCTGGCCCTGTTGTTGGCGGTGGCTGTCTGGATTGCAGCTACGTTGCAGAACGACCCTTTTGACGTGCGCCGGTTAGCTGCCGTCCCCGTCACTCCACTCAACCAGCCGGAGAACACCGTTTTCTTTGAGGGCGACCCGGCATGGGTAACTGTTGATGCCCGCGCGCAGCAGACCGTACTGGACACGCTAAAGGTGGCCGACTTTGTGGCACAGATGGATCTGTCAGCTGTAGAAACGGGAATACCCGTTTCCGTGCCTATCTCGGTCACAACGTCTATCGAGTTGGTTCGCATCGAGTCATACGAGCCGGCTGCGCAGACTGTCCATCTGGAGGCACTGGGCTCTGGCTCAATACCGGTTGATGTCGAGACAGAGGGACAGGTCGCCACGGGGTACTATGCGTCGAATCAGATAGTGGTCACACCCGCTCAGGTGAGTGTCTACGGTCCAGAGCCGTACATCGAGGCGATAGCCTCGGCAATTGGCTCTGTGAGTGTGGAGGGAGCTAACACGAACGTTATCGAGTCGGTTCCTATCACGTTGCGGGATGCCAATGGCGAGCTGGTGACGGGCGTAGAGTGGGACCCTGCGCAGGTCGAGGTGCGTGTGCCGGTGCTAAGGCGTGTGGGGTACAAGCCCGAAGTCCTCGTGGTGCCCGATGTTCGCGGCGATCCTGCCGAGGGCTACCGTCGGGGGAGCGTGGCAGTCGTGCCCTCGACAGTCACGCTGGCGGGCCCGCCTCTGGTGCTGAACGATCTCCCCGGTTTCGTGAGGACGGAAGCTATCACCATCACGGGCATGACCGAGTCGCTGGCGGAGCGCATCCCCTTGTCCATGCCCACCAATATTGTCGCTGTGGGTGTCAATTTCGTCACCGTCACCGTCTCGATATTGCCGGTGGTGAGTAGCCGGGCCATGACCGGCACCGTGGGCGTGCAGGGTCTGACTGAGGGCTATGAAGCCATCTTGTCGCCCGACGTGGTCGACGTGATTCTTGTGGGGCCTGATACCATCCTGGCCGAGCTTGGACCCGAAGATATTCAGGTTTTCGTGAACCTGTTTGATCTTACCCCGGGTGTGCATCGTGTAGACCCCATAGTCCTGTTCCCTGAGAACGTCGATCTCGAGAGTGTCCTGCCCGGTACCATCGAGGTCACCATCCAACTGCAGACTACACCGACGCCGACGCCCTCTACGGTCTCTAGCGACGGGGCGCCGCCCTGACCAAGTCGGTCGCCTACGGGAACAACTCCTCAGCCTGCAGGCGCCTTAGATCGGCATCCACCATCATAGCCACCAGCTCCTCGAATGACACGGCGGGCTCCCATGCCAGCGTTCTGCGCGCCTTGGTCGGATCGCCCACCAGCAGATCGACCTCAGCAGGCCGGATGAACCGCGGATCGACTTTGACAAAGTCCCTGTAATCCAATCCAAGATGCCCGAATGCTACTTCGCACAGCTCGCGGACGCTGTGGGTCTGCCCGGTGCATATGACGTAATCGTCGGGCTGATCCTGCTGTAGCATGAGCCACATGGCACGCACGTAATCGCCGGCAAATCCCCAGTCGCGCTTGGCGTCCAGGTTCCCCAACCGCAGGTCCCGCGCCATGCCCAGCTTGACCAGGGCCGCGCCATAGGCCACCTTCCGCGGCAGGAATTCCAGCCCACGGCGCGGGCTCTCGTGATTGAAGAGAATGCCGGAACAGGCGAACAGATCGTAGCTCTCGCGGTAATTGACCGTGATCCAATGCCCATAGACCTTTGCTACGCCATAGGGAGAGCGTGGATAAAAGGGCGTTGTCTCTCGCTGTGGCACTTCTTGTACCTTGCCAAACATCTCGCTCGTGGAAGCCTGGTAGAACCGGGTCTCCGGGGCTACCTGGCGGATGGCCTCCAGTATGCGCGTGACGCCCAGACCGGTCACCTCCCCGGTAAAGACCGGCTGTTCCCACGAGGTAGGCACAAAGCTCTGGGCTGCCAGGTTATAGACTTCCTCCGGCTGGTGTTTCTGCAGGGCGTTGACCAGCGACGACTGGTCCAGCAGGTCGCCTGACACCAGCGTCAGGCGCTTCTGGATATGGTGGATGCGCTGAAAGTTCACTGTGCTCGTGCGCCGCACCAGTCCAACCACCTTGTATCCCTTTTCCAGTAGAAACTCCGCCAAATACGATCCATCCTGACCTGTGATGCCTGTGATCAATGCTGTAGGCATGTCACCTCCAGTTTCATTCTCGATTTCCGTAGCTCGGATTACGCTGTACCACTATTGTCATGAAGGACGGCTTCTATCCGTTCCTCAATCGCTGGCTCGCGGAAGATGAGGATATTGCGCTGGGTGAATTCCTGCAGCAGCGTGGTGCCCAGCTCGGTAAGGGCATAGTAGCGGCGCCGTGGTCCCACGTCGGAGGGCTGCCAGGTGCTCTCAACCACACCCATAGCCTCAAAGCGGCGCAGTGCGCGGTACAGGCTCTTTTCGTCCACGCTGATGCTGCCGTGGCTGAGTTCCTCCAGTTGCTCGCCCATCTCGAACACGTAGCTCGGTCGCTGGTGCAGCAGTAGCAGCACCCAGAAGGTGAGCAGCCCCTTCTTGTACACGCTTTCCCATTGGTCGAGCAGGATGAGTAGAGTGTCCTGTGCCATCGTACTTCTCCAAATACTGCCTCTAGATCGCTATACCACCTGTCGTAGTATTATACTATAGGTAGTATACCGCATAAGGTGTGTCTTGTCAAGTCGCTGCAAGTGGTTCGCCTGGCACATGCTGCCCTTTGGGGTAAAGGCCCGCTTGCGGTTTCTCCCCTGACTGGCGCTATGCTATAATGTGCGGGTGCTCCATACCTGGCGCATTGCCGGAGGTGGCGTAATCTGTGCTTGGTCCTGCGGCGGATCGTCGCAGATGACCGCTTGTGGAATTGTATGAACGATTCGAAACGACTGCTTCGCACCCTAGTTGTCGCCAATCTCTTCCTGTACCTCGGATTCAACGTCTGGCGTGCCATGTTCAACAACTTTGCCGTTGAGGAGATCGGTGTCAGCGCCACGCAGATCGGCCTACTCCAATCTCTGCGCGAGCTGCCGGGGCTGATGGGTTTCGTGCTCGGTTTTATCGCCATCTGGCTCTCCGAAATGCGCATCATGGGTCTGAGCGTGCTGCTGATGGGCGTGGGCCTGGTCGCCACCGGATGGGCCAACGGACTGGGCGGCCTGATCCTGGGCGCAATGATTATGAGTGTCGGCTTTCACTGGTTCTACCCCAGTAGCAACAGCCTGGTGTTGATGGGTGTCGACAGGGAAGAGGCTCCCGAGGTACTGGGGCGCTTGCGCAGCATCGCGGCCTTTGCCGCTGTCATCGGCACGCTGGTCATATGGCTCTTTGTGGAGGGACTGAAGCTAGGCCCTATCTCCATAGAGCCCTGGGGCTATCGCACAACTCTTTTTGTCATTGGCGGGGTCGTGATCGCCGGCGGTCTTTTGTCCCTGCGCAACGGCCGGCACAGGACCGAGCAGAGAGAGAATCGCAAAGTCATCTTTCGCCGCGAGTACTGGCTGTACTATCTGCTCACCTTCATGATGGGCAGCCGGCGGCACATCTTCTCTACGTTTGCTATCTTTCTCTTGGTGCAGGTCTATGGCATTAGCGTGGGCGAGACGGCCCTCTTGTTCCTGGCGAACAGCGTGATTAGCACAGTGGTCTTGCCTCAACTGGGCAAGCTGGTAGCCCGTTTTGGCGAGCGCAGGGTGTTAAGCTTCAATTTCGTCGGTCTGATTGGCGTGTTCTTGGGCTACGCCTGGATTCCCAATCTGGCGGTGCTGTATACTCTGTTCATCCTGGACAACCTGTTCTTTGGCTTTAACCTGGCGGTCGAGTCCTACTTTCAGAAGATCGCCCTCTCGCGGGAAGAGATCACCAGCAACGTCAGCATGGCCCAAACCATCAACCATATCTCGGCATTGGTGGTGCCGATTTTGGGCGGAATCCTGTGGGAGCAGATCTCACCCTCGGCGACGTTTATGGCAGGGGTAGTGATCGCTGCTGTCTCTTTGGTACTGGTTCAGTTCATCCGCACTGAATCTGTGGCGGTACCAGTGCCCGTGGTCGTAGATTGAGCGATCCGGGCAGAACTATACTGTATCAACATGATCTAGTGGAGGGGACTTTATGAGCACAAATCTTGACCAGCTATGCGTCAATACTATCCGTGCCCTGGCAATGGACGGCGTGCAAAAGGCCAACTCGGGCCATCCTGGCATGCCGATGGGCATGGCGGACGCTGCCTACGTTCTCTGGGCAGACTTTCTGAAGCACAATCCCAGCAATCCCGCCTGGCCAGACCGCGACCGGTTTGTCCTGTCTGCGGGGCATGGCTCCATGCTGCTCTACAGCCTCTTGCACCTGACTGGCTACGACCTGCCCATGGAGCAGCTGAAGCAGTTTCGCCAATGGGACAGCATCACGCCCGGTCACCCGGAGTATGGCGACACCCCCGGCGTTGAGACGACTACCGGTCCGCTGGGGCAGGGTTTTGCCAACGGTGTGGGCATGGCCCTTGCCGAACGGATGTTGGCTGCCGAATTCAACCGGCCTGGCTACCCCATTGTGGATCACCACACCTACGCCATCGTCAGTGACGGCGACCTGATGGAGGGCATCTCCCACGAGGCAGCATCCCTCGCCGGGCATCTGGGCCTGGGGAGGCTGATCTACCTCTACGATGATAACCATATCACTATTGAGGGGGATACCCACCTGGCCTACAGCGACGATGCAGGAAAGCGGTTCAAGGCCTACGGTTGGCACGTACAGGCTGTGGACGGGCACGACCGGGCTGCGGTGGCTGATGCCATCCGCCAGGCGCAGGCCGAGACTGCCCGCCCGTCCCTCATCATCTGCCGCACGCATATTGCCTATGGCAGCCCCAACAAGCAGGACACTGCCGAGTCCCACGGCGCGCCGCTGGGCCCCGAGGAGGTGCGCAGGACCAAAGAGGCGATGGGCTACCCAGCCGATGACCCGTTCTTTGTGCCAGATGAGGCCCTGGCGCACTTTCGCCGGGCGCTCGACAAGGGCGCGGCAATCCAGGCCGAGTGGGAGGCCCTCTTTGGGCGGTACGAGGAGGCATATCCCGAGCTAGCTGCCGAATGGA
>JASFLR010000199.1:0-6203 GCA_050117995.1 Anaerolineae bacterium | reverse complement strand
ACGCACCCGACTGGATGAATGAATGACGGTAAATCCGAGAACTGAACTGCTTTTCCCGCCAAGCCTGATCCCCGATCTCAAAGATCTGCGGGGCCAAGAGTGGCGGGAGCTGGTCGAATATATTGCCAGCCTGCCTGAGACCCATGACGATACGCTGGCGTTTTGCCTTATGATGATCAGGCTGAATGCCTGCATGGGCTGCGTATCGGGCAGCTATCGCTTTATGCGTGGCTGCGAATTGTGCTCCCAGCAGACGATTGCGAGATATCAAGGCACGGACGAGGAGTTGATCGCGCTCTACCACCAAGCCCAAGAGGACCTGAAGCGCCATGGTGCTGGCGAGATCGAGTTGATTGCCGACGCCCCCGAGCCAGAGCCTGAGGACGACGAATGAGCCGAGCTCGCATCGGAATCATCGGCGGCGGCTATGCGGGATTGACGGCAGCCTACGAATTGCAGAAGCACGGCTATGCCGTCACAGTATTGGAAAAGTACGGTACCTGGGGCGGTCAGGCCGCTACAGTCCCCCTGCTGGATACGCACATCGAGTACTTTTACCACCATCTCTTTGGCAGCGATGCCTATATCCTGGGCTTGATGGATGAATTGGGCATCGGCGATCAGTTGCGCTGGATCGAGTCCAAGGTGGGGTGGTACAGTGACGGGCAGATCTATGACCTGGTCAGCCCGCTGGACCTGCTTCGCTTCAAACCCCTGAACCTGTTCAACCGGATCAGGCTGGGGCTCATGTATCTCTACCTGCCGCGCATCAACGACTGGAAACGGCTGGAGCGCATCACGGCGCGGGACTGGATCCTGCGCTACATGGGCCAGGATATCTACCAGCGGTTCTGGGGACCTCTACTGCGCGGCAAGTTCGGGGACATGGCGGATCAGGTCAGCATGACCTGGCTGTGGGGCAAGATCAAGGTGCGGGGTAGCTCGCGCCAGGGGGCATCGGCGAAGGAGCTGCTGGCCTATCCCCAGGGCAGCTTTGAGATCATTACTCAGGCATTGGTGGATCACCTGCGGGCAAACGGGGCAGAGCTGTACCTCAACGCGCAAGCCACAGGTCTGACGACAGACCCGGACAATCCGCGAAAGGTGACTGGCGTGGTCACTGCCAAGGGGACCTACCCCTTTGACGCAGTGATCGCGACTGTGCCCGCGTACACGCTCCTGGATATCGCTCCCCCCGCATTGGATGAGGCATATGCCGCTACCCTCCGGTCGGTGCGCTACCAGGCCGCCCTGGTGCTGCTGATGGTGAGCAAGCAGAGCCTTAGCCGCATCTATTGGATGAATATCGCGGACCGGACCATGCCCTACGTGGCGGTCATCGAGCACACCAACTATGTGCCACCCAGCGAATACCAGGGCCGGCATCTGATTTACGTGTCCAATTACCTGGAGCGGGACGATCCGCGCTTTGGCATGAAGGGCAGCGAGCTATTGGACCTCTACGTGCCGCATCTGAAGCGGATCAACCCCGCCTTTGATGCCGACTGGATTGAGCAGAAGCTGGTGTTCCGCGCTGCGGCAGGTCAGCCGGTCATCACCCGCAACTACTCGCAACGCATCCCGGATCATCGCACACCGCTCGGCGGGCTCTATCTGGCCAATACGCTACAGATCTACCCGGAGGACAGGGGCACCAACTATAGCGTGCAGTTGGGACAGAAGATCAGCCGCATTGTCCATGACGATTTGAGTGGCAAAGAGTAAGTCATTGGAAAGAGTCGCTATGAAAGCCAAGATCAGGAGGAAAAGACTATGGCGTACGTGATCACCGAACCATGTATCCGCGACGGAGCCTGTGCCGAGGTTTGCCCGGTCGAGTGCATCGTGGCCGGTCCGGAGGACGAGGGCTGGATGACCTACATGATCGATCCAGATGCGTGCATTGACTGCGGTGCGTGCGCGCCCGAATGCCCGGTGGACGCGATCTACCCGGACGACGAAGTACCCGCCGAATACGAAGAGTGGATCGCCAAGAATCGGGCCTTCTTTGAAGAAGGCCCAGGCTACAACGCAGCCTGACCAAACTCGCAGAGAGCCTACCAAGCCCCGCAGTCCACTGCGGGGCTTGGTCGTGTATGGATACAGACGCAAAGGAAACCCCAAATGACGTGTCCGGAAGACTGTTTGACAGGGACGGGGCAAGGTGATAGAATGACTAGCTATCAGTCGCTACCAATCTTGCACATGCAAGCTGTTTGCTGGCTGCTGCTGAACCGAGATTTTTGATCCTAGAGAGCAAGAGATGGCTGAGTTGGAGATTCTGACTGTACAAAATCTGGAGCACCAGAAGATACTGCGCACCAAGTCAAGAAAAGTGCAGGCCGTGACGCCAAAGATGGTCTCACTGGCCGAGCAAATGCTCGAGACGATGCGGGAGGCCAATGGCGTTGGGCTGGCAGCTCCGCAGGTAGGTGTGCTTCAGCGGCTGTTCGTGGTCGAGGTCCCTGAAGACGAGGAGAACGACGAGCCCGCGCAGACCTTTATTTTCTTCAACCCAAAGATCATCAAGGGACGGGGAGAACAGATCGGGTACGAAGGCTGCCTATCGATCCCGGGATATATCGGCGAGGTAGCCCGTCGCGAGCGTATCACGGTAGAGGGCGTAAACGAGACGGGCAATCCGGTGCGCCTGAAGGCGGAGGGCTATCTGGCCCGAGTCTTCCAACACGAGATCGATCACCTCGACGGCATCCTGTACACCGATAGGCTGACCGACCCAGGAACCTTCCAGCCGGTGGAGGTTGGGGAGGAGGAAGCCGCCGAGCTTCAAGCGGACAGGGCCGGAGCGGGGATGTCATAGGGTTGGCAAAACCGGCACAGCTTGAAAAGCTGGCCGGTTCATGATATAATGTCGGTGAGTTGGAGGGAAGCGAGAAGGGCTATGCCTGCTTCTCAGAAGATCATTACCAAATTACGCGAACGAAGGCAGATCGAAGCCGGTCTGCGCGAGATGCTTGCCGTTAGCTCCGAACTCGAGTTCCGGCAGCGAGCGCTGGAGATCGCATCGATTGGCTCCCAGGTCATCCCAACGATCATCGACAACCTGGATGACGCCGACGCGCGCATGCTGGCGGCGATGGGCACTGTGGCATCTCATCTTGATCGCAAGGAAGCCATCAGTGCCATGCGCCGTGCCGTGATCCAGCCGCAGCGGACCGATAGGGGCCGCATTGGCGCCATGAGGATCCTGGAGCGATTCCTGGGACAGGCGCCGGACGACGATCTACTGGCCAGCTTGAACGATCCTGTGGGCGTGGCTATCTCCTCACTTGACGAAGTACTGGACCGGGTGGAAAGCAGTCCAGCCACCATGATCCACTACATCGAGGGATTGGATCAGCAGGAGCCACACATCCTGCTGGCGGCGATCAGATCCCTGGAGGCCAAAGGCAGCATTGATGAGCCCGAACGGCAGCCGCAGCGAGTGGTC
This sequence comes from Anaerolineae bacterium, assembly GCA_050117995.1. Lineage (GTDB taxonomy): Bacteria > Chloroflexota > Anaerolineae > JAAYZQ01 > JAAYZQ01 > JBFFCR01. The sequence continues at coordinate 2,752 of JASFLR010000199.1, read as the reverse complement.
GAGCCGTTGAGGATGATGGCCCAGGATGTCCGTGAGGAGATAGCGGCTGAAGCGCTGCACACACTGGGAAGGATGCGGTTGCCAGAGGCGGTACGCGCGCTACAGATCCTGGAGCAGGCCGTTTGGCCGTCCCTGCGACCGCAGGCAGAGCGCTTGCTGCGCAAGCTCCAGTTCAGTGGGGTGCAGGTGACGCCGCTGCCTCCCGCAGAGCCTGACTGGCGGGCGCTGGTCAGTCCACTCAACGGGCTGGGACAGCAAAGTGTGTGGTTCGTCCAGGGAAACCGGGGAGCTGAACACACACGATTTCTGAACATCCTGTTGAGCGACCGGGCTGGCGCGGTGGAGGCCATGGGGCACACGCGGGTGCCGGCGCACATGCTGCCGCCCAGGCAACCACCAGGCCAATTGCACGACATCGCCCTGCCCGACGGCTCCGGGGGCATGCTGATGCTGGAGGCGTCATTTGACGTGGGCCGGCGGTTGGTGCTCGACGCACTGGCCCACAACCTGAGGACACAGATCCCCGTCGCCGGGCCGCTGCGGTTGCTCAGTCCCTGGCTGTGGGGATATGCTGGCGCGGACTCGCTGCCGCCCAGGAAGCTGCCAGATCTGTCCGCGGAGGACGAGAGCTTGTTATCGGCATCGGACCAGCTATTGCAGCATCCTGCCTTTATCACATGGACGGCGCGCAGCGAGGCAACCCTCCAGGCGGCAGAGGAGGTGCTCCGCCATCCTACATGGGACCGGGAGCTCTGGATCAAACGCTTGACGAGCGAGCTGTTCGGAGAACCGGCAATGGTCGATGTGCTCAGCAAGCGCCTGGAGGCAATGAGTGAGTGGTTCCTGCTAGCAGGCGACGAGCAGCGGGCCCGGCTCGCACTGGTCGCTTCGCGGTCGATGTTGGACGGGCCTCCGCAGGATCAGCCGTTCTTGCAGGGGGTGGTCCGCCGGGACCTTGATTCGACACTGGATAACCTGAGGAAGAATCTCAGGCTAGAAGATGACAATAAAGAGATAGACTAAGGAGTGTTAACATGGCAGGATTTGGTTGGCCAGAGATCCTAATCATCGCGGTGATTGTGGTTCTCATATTCGGCGTAGGCAAGATTGCGGACGTGGGCCCAGCGTTGGGCAAGGCAATCAGCGGTTTCCGCGAGGCAGTGCAAGAGGACCAGAAGAAAGAAGAGGAAGAGGTTTCGTCTGACGAGACGAAAGACTAGCACTCGGGAAGCACAGCCTTTGTAGGCAGAGTAATCTTGTGACCTGTCCAGGACACAGGTTTCTCGAGTTGCCCTCAAACGAGGCTGCATAGCTGTGGCTATGTGGCCTCGTTTGCTCTGACGTCGTCTGGCTATCGGACGATGACTATTGGCTGTCGCTGTGCGAAGTGCAGATCACCATCACCGGCGCACAGATTGGGGCGTGGCCTGCAATTCCAACTGGGGCCTGTGCATAAGGCCAGCGGCGGCGGAACTGACTATCCGCCGCGAGCGACTCGCATGATTGCTTTGACTTTGCAGCAGCCGTGTGGGGTTTGGCACCACTTGTTGACAGATCGCCTCTTTATGGTATAATCTAATAAAGCGACATATATCGATACGAGCCATGTCTTCCGCGAAAGCAAGTTTGCGCTATTTTGTACTGGGATTGTTGGCCCGGCAGCCAATGTCAGGGTATGATGTCAAGCGCTTTGTCAAAGGTCTCAGTTGGCTGATCGGCAGCCCAAGCTCCGGCAGTCTCTATCCCGCCCTCCGCAGCCTACTGGAAGAAGACCTGGTGAGCGTTGAGATTGTGCCAGGCGTGGACAAGCCACCGCGCAAGATCTACAGCATTGAGCAGGTTGGCAGGGATGCGTTGGAGGAGTGGCTCGAGAAACCACTAGCTGCGGATGCTTCGCTAAAGGCCTTTGTGATGCGGCTTCTTCTGGCGGACAGCTTTTCCACCGACAGCTTGGCAGCCTATCTCCAACAGAGACGCAGCCAGGTTGCCACGCATCAGTCCGACTTGAGCAGAATGACCGAGTCGTTGAATGGCGAGACAGACCTGGGCATTCAATTAGCCCTGGACTATGGGCTGGAGTTGGCTTCTGCGGAGATGGCCTGGCTGGATAATGCCCTCATCAAGCTGGATGAGAGGCATTAGGGCTCGCGATCTGGCATTTGCAAGGAGACGCTCATGGAATTTGCAGTTGGTGACAAAGTAGTGCACCCTTATCACGGACCGGGCGTCGTTACCCGCGTAGAGCAGAAGGATTTCATGGGAGGGCAGGAACGGTACTACGTGATCGATATTCCGGACCAGGGGCTGACCCTGTATATCCCCGAGCCGAGAATGAGCATCACGGGAGTCCGCCCTGCCATGTCGGACAAGCAGCGCCGCCAGGTGCTGGACACCCTCGGTGGCAAGCCCGCCCAGTTGCCTGACGATCACAAGGAACGCCAGGAACAAGTGTGGGAGAAGCTCAAGACGGGCGAATTCACACAGGTTGCCGAAACTGTACGCGATCTGATGTGGCACGAGCATCAGGCCCATCTGACCAAGAAGGACTCTGATTACCTGGACCGTGCGCGCAAGATGCTTGCCGCAGAGATAGCACTGATAGACGATTGCGAAGTCGCCGAAGCAAGCAGAATTATCGAGGCGATCATGGCCGATACGTTGGACGGTGCTGAAGCATAGAAAGAGGAATGCCATCATACGCGAGATAGCTCCAAACGTTTTTGTTGAAACCGAATTCCACGGCGCCAATATT
>JASFLR010000198.1:0-6213 GCA_050117995.1 Anaerolineae bacterium | reverse complement strand
CCCGTACCGGCTTTCTCGTCCTCAGAGACTTTGGAAAGCTCGGTAGCAATATCGTCGATGTGAATATTGACCTCACGAACCTCCATGCCGACAATGTCCTGCATGGCCCGCGTTATGGACTTCTGAAGGTTGAGGCCCATCTGCAACAAGTCCACTCCTCGACGGGCGATCAGGTGGACATTCACCTTGACCGATTTACCCTCTACGCTGACGGCAACGCCCCGGCTCACCGTGTGAAGGCCCAACAAGCGCTTCACGCCCGGCACATTGTCGCATAGCTGGGCCACGCCGGGCTCCGACATGGAGGTCTTTTGCACAATGGTGACAAGCACATTGGGAGCAATGGTCACCTTACCAAGGTTTTCTTCCACAGAGACCCTCCTTACGAGATGGCCAGACCGCCATCCACAGCCAACACCTGTCCAGTGATATATCCTGCCTCATCAGAGGCGAGAAAGGCTACCGCGGCTGCCATGTCATCCGGTGTGCCAGTGCGTCCCAGCAATGTTCGCTCAATTGCCTGATCGACCAAGTCCTGGGGCAAGTCGGCCGTCAGATCAGTGGGCACCAGCCCGGGAGCGATCGCATTGCACGTAATCTGGCGGCTTCCCAACTCTTTGGCGACTGTCTTGGTCAGGCCGATGAGGCCAGCCTTGGCCGATGCATAGTTCGCCTGCCCGGCGTTGCCCGAGATCCCCGCCACAGAAGTTACGTTGACAATCCTGCCGTACCGCTGCCGCATCATCTGGCGGCTGGCAGCCTTGATGCAATTGAAGGTACCCTTCAGACAGGTGTCAATCACTATGTCCCAATCATCCTCGCTCATGCGCATCAGCAGGGTGTCGCGGGTCGTGCCGGCGTTGTTGACAAGAATGTCTACCCGCCCAAAGGCCTTCTTTGTAGCATCTATGAGAGATTGCGCTTCGGCTACCTGGCTCACATCCGCCTGGACGGCAAGTGCCTCACCACCGCCTGCCTTGATCTGGCCAACCACCTCGTTCGCCGCGTTCTCATCACCACGATAGTTCACCACGACGGTGGCGCCGTCCCCCGCCAAACGCAGGGCAATCGCCCTGCCAATGCCGCGCGAGCCACCAGTTACAACCGCTACCTTGCCGGTTAAGTCCATCCGAGTCTCCCTCACTTTTCTGCGAGCCAGGCAACAGAAGCCAGCCACAGCGTCCCTCCCGCTGGGCCTACTGGATCAAAGCCTCCATCGACGCCATATCCCCAACACTAACGGCTGCCACACTGGGATCGATACGACGCATCAACTTGCTAAGCACTTGACCAGGGCCAAGCTCAATAAAGCGGGTAACCCCCTGCTCGACCATCCGTTGCATGGATGCGGTCCACCGCACGGGCCAGGTAAGCTGTCCCGCAAGCTCATCCCGTATCTCATCAACACCCTGCAAAGGATGGGCACTGATGTTGGCAACAACGGGCAGCGTTGGCACGCGCATGGGCGTAGCCTGCACGGCTGCTCGATAGTCGCCCACAACACTAGCCATCAGCGGCGAGTGCGCGGCAATACTGACCTCCAGTGGGATGATCCGCCTCCCACCCCGCTCCCGGAGCAGGTCGATAGCACGCGCCAATGCTTCTTTGTCCCCAGAGATCACTACCTGTCCAGGGGAGTTATAGTTGGCTATCTGCACAGCCTGTCCAGTAGCGGCTGAAGCCTCTTTGCACGCCTGCTCTACTACGGCATCCTCCATCTTGAGCACAGCAGCCATTCCGCCCGGACTCTGTTCGCCGGCTAGCTTCATGAGCCTCCCGCGCTCCCGCACGAGGCGCAGCCCCGCGTCAAAATCAATGGCACCGGCTGCAACGAGAGCTGATAGCTCGCCGAGGCTATGCCCCGCCACCATGACAGGGCTGTCCATCACCGGCGGCTGTAGCTTGCCCTCTGTCTCCAGGACTCGCCAGACCGCCAGACTGGTCACAAAGATGGCAGGCTGTGTATTGACTGTATCGTTCAATACCTCTGCCGGGCCCTTGAAGCACAGTTCGGACAGAGAGAAGCCCAGAATGTCGTCGGCCTCCTCGTAGAGAAGGCGCGCCTGAGAAAACACGCTGGCCAACTCCTGGCCCATCCCCACTTCTTGACATCCCTGTCCCGGGAAGAGCAGTGCTGTCTTGCTCATCTTGGTACTTGCCTGCCTTCGGTAACGCGGTACAAGAAATCCTTGCCTCGGCAGCTAACGCTCATCTGCCCAACTGTCGTGCAATGATCATTCGCTGGATCTGGTTGGTGCCCTCATAGATCTGGAGCAACTTGGCGTCACGCATTAGCTTCTCCACAGGGTAATCCCTCATGTAGCCATTGCCCCCAAAGATCTGCACGGCTGAGGTCGCCACATCCATGGCGGTATCGGACGCAAAGCATTTGGCCATCGCCGACTCTAGGGTGGCCCTCTCTCCCTGGTCCGCCAACCACGCCGCCTGCCAGGCCAGCAGGCGCGCAGCCTCAACCTTCATAGCCATGTCAGCCAGCATGAACGAGACACCCTGATTCATGATGATCGGTGCGCCAAACTGCTCGCGCTCCTTGGCATAAGTTGTCGCCGTTTCCAGCGCAGCCCTGGCCAGGCCCACGCTCAGGGCAGCCACACCTGACCGGCCAAAATCCAGGGTGCTCAAGGCGATGGGAAATCCTCGCCCGCGCTTGCCCAACAAGTTGGCCTGGGGAACGCGTACATTCTCAAAGGTCAACTCTGCGGTGTTGGATGCCCTCTGGCCCATCTTGTCCTCGACCTTGGTCACGCGGATGCCCGGTGTGTCCGCCGGGACTACGATGACCGATACGCCGCGAGGGCCCTTGTCCGGGTCTGTCAGTGCAAAGACGATCATGATCTCGGCCAGGCTGCCGCTGGTGATGAAACACTTTTGGCCGTTAATGACAAAGTCGTCCCCATCCGGCAGCGCTGTGGTCTTTATGGCACCAGCGTCCGATCCTGCCTTCCGTTCAGTCAGACAGAATGCAGCGAGCTGCGCATTCTCGGCAACCGGTCGTAGGAATTTGGCCTTCTGTTCCTCGTTCCCGGCAATCTGGATCGGCGTGAGGGCCAGACCATTCACCATTAGGGTGATGCTGATGCCCACACAGGAAGCTCCCAGTTCCTCGGCGATGATGGCGCTCTCCAACGCGGCATAGCTCATGCCTCCATATTTCTTGGGAATGGTGACATTGAGCAGACCCGCAGCTTTGGCCTTTGCCAGGATGTGAAGTGGAACCTCAGCCTTGCGATCGTACTCGGCAGCAATCGGCAGGATCTCCGACTGCGCGAACTCACGAGCCCTTGACTGGATCTCTGCCAGTGCATCAGACAGAGAAAAGTCAATCACAGCAGACTCCTTCCCAGATCGTCAGAAGGCAAAACAAGCCGTGCTCTCGGCAACATATCTCCCAAAGAGATGCCGCCCCGGCACGGCCTGTGCCAATCCACTGCAACCGAGCACCTGGTGGGTGCACGCATGCCCTATTCGGACTTGACTTCTATAACTTTTATGCCCTTGTAGCTGCCACACGACGGGCAGACTTGATGGGGCAAGCGTAACTCGTGACAATTCGGGCAAGGCAGATAATTGCGAGCCTTGAGTGCATGGTGGCTACGTCGCCGACCTTTGCGACCCTTGCCCAACCTATGTTTCGGTACTGCTCCCACTGGTCAGTTGCTCCTTTCCTGCGATATCGATTCGTCCGATAGCAGAGTCTGTAATACAGCCCAGCGCGGATCCAGGATAGCGTCTTCACATTCACACTCGCCCAGATTGCGGTTGCCCCCACAACGTGGGCATAGACCCTCACAATCGGGACTGCAGAGGGCTTCCATCGGCTCGGCCAACCACAGGCCCTGGCGTATGACCTCTCGCAAGTCGAGAACGTGATGCTCATCGATCACCAGAGCCTCATCCTGGTCCTCCTCTGGTACCTCATCGAGAGAAGCCTCAGCAAAGTGTGCCAAGGGATAGAACTGCTCCTCAAGATCAAGCTCAACCTCCCCAACCATTGGCTCGAGGCAACGATGGCAAGTCAGCTGCAGACTGGTCCGCAGCTTGCCCGTTGCAAGGATCCCCTGGCTAGTACGCATGAGCTTTATGGAGCCCACAAGCGGAGAGGTCGGCTCAAGATCTGGATCCAGATCCCGAATTTCCTCGTTCACCTCGTACCGCTTCTCGGCACCGGTTGGCCCTTTTAGTAATTGGGCAACGTTGTACTGCATCTCGGCTACCCTGATAGGACCTCCTACTGGATCGCCCAATTATAGGCTAGAGTACACCGCGTGTCAAAATGACAACGCAGCCGGAACAGGCCTGCTACACCCAGGCACAGACCGAGTGTCTACACTTGCCGCGCAAGCATGGTGTTCGGTATTACCCATCCTGCAGGGACGTTGACCCTTCCGGGCCTGCGTCGCCCGGCCGATCCAGCGTATCCAGCCCATTGCGAACCGTAGTGAGCAGGTTCGCGATCTGCTCCTCCACAGTATCGAGCTGGGCATCTAGCGAGCGGAGCACGGTACGGGCGTATTCGTTGGCGTCAGCCCGTAGGATATCGGCTTCCTGGCGTGCGCGTGCCAGAATGGTCTCGGCGCGCGCCTCGGCATCCTGGCTCAGCTTGTGTTCCTGTACGAGGCTGCCAGCCTGTTCTTGTGCCTGATCCACGACACGTCTTGCCTCTTCCTCTGCCTGAGCGACGATCCGCTCCCGCTCTCGCTGCAGCCGCTCTCCATCCCGGATCTGTTGCGGTATCGCAGTGCGCATCTGGTCAATCACATCCAGGAAATCATCCTCGTTGATGACCAGATAGGCACTCAAGGGCACCCGCATGCTCTCAGCAAGAATTCGTTCCAGTCGATCGATCAAGTGATAGATATCGCTCAATGTCGGCCTCCTCCCTTTTCTGACTCCCCTAGCGGGAATCTACCTACGTCACCCTAGTCGCGAAGCGAAACCAACTTCACGGAATCGGCACCTTTGGACTGCGGGTCACCGAACCTGGACTGCAGTGCGGCAGCCACCGCTGGTGGCACCATACCATCCAAGCAACCACCCAGCATCGCGATCTCTTTGACGGTGCTTGCGCTGATAAAGGCGTACTCCTGACTCGTCATCAGGCACACAAACTCGATCTCAGATGCCAGCTTCTTGTTGGTGAGTGCCATCTGGAACTCTAGCTCAAAGTCGGAAATCACGCGCAGCCCGCGAACGACAGCCTGGGCGTGCACCTGCCGGGCAAAATCCACGGTAAGCACGTTGTAGGTCTCTACGCTGAGGTTAGTAACATGGCTCAGCGCATCCTCGATCATCGCTTTGCGTTCCTCCGTGCTGAACAGCAAGTTCTTCATTGGTCTCGCGTATATGGCCACCGTCAGATGTTCGAACAGGGCGGCAGCTCGTGTTGCGATATCAATGTGACCGTTGTGCACCGGATCAAAAGTGCCCGGATAGATGGCAGTAGGCATCATGCGCCTCCGAAGATTGCTAGCTCAGACCCCCAGTTTCTTCCCAGAACCTCAAGACCTGTTCGCCCAGCAGCCGATGCTCTGGCTTGCTGAGGTATGGATCCTCCTCAAAGATGGCTTGGGCCTCAGTCCGCGCCTGCTCAAGGATGGCCGTGTGGCTCAGACTGGCCAGGCGCAGTGCTGGGAGGCCGCTCTGGCGCACGCCGAAAAAGTCGCCAGGCCCACGCAGCTCCAAGTCCTTCTCAGCAAGCACAAAGCCATCCTGCGTATCCTCAATCGCCTTCAGACGCTCCCAGGTGGTCTTGGTGTCCGGATCGCCGGGGGACACGGTATCAGACAAGAGGAGACAGTAAGATCTATACTCCCCGCGGCCTACCCTGCCCCGGAACTGGTGCAACTGAGCCAGGCCAAAGCGGTCTGCCCCCTCGATCAGCATGACAGCGGCATTAGGGACATCTATGCCCACCTCAATGACCGAAGTCGATACCAGGATGTCGAGCTCACCCTCCCGGAAGCTGGTCATGGTCGCATCCTTCTCTTTGCCCTTCATCTTGCCATGCATCAGCCCCAGCTTCAGGTCCGGGAAGATGTCCCGCTGCAGACGCTCATACTCATCTACGGCTGCCCTGGCTTCTACCTTGTCGGATTCCTCAATCAGCGGGTAGAGGATGAACGCCTGGCGACCCGATTCGATCTGGCTGCGCAGGAAGGCGTAGGCGCGTTCACGCTCCCTGGGCAGCAGCCA
>JASFLR010000197.1:0-6253 GCA_050117995.1 Anaerolineae bacterium | reverse complement strand
TCCGTTCCGGCAGCTCTTTTTGCTGGACGGCGCCGTGCGGATCCAGCGGTCGGTGACCATCCCAGTGGCGTACGTAGGGGGCGTGCTCTCGCTGGCCGATATGGAACAGGTGATGCAAGCGGGCTTCGAGTTCGCCCAGGTGGGGCGGGCCATTGTCTGCGACCCGGACTTTGTCAACAAGCTGCACACCGGCACCATAGAGGCATCGGACTGCGACCATTGTAATCGCTGCATTGCGGCGATGGAGTCTGGCGGTGTATATTGCGTCACCTATTCGCAGGGACAGACGGAAGTGAAGCACACTGGATAGTCGCGCATAGCAATAGGTCGTCGGGCTATTCCGCTCCCAGGTCTTGGCGCACGATGGCGGCACCCTATCTACTGCCCATAGCGCCCAACATGGTTACAGAGCGCGATTTAGATGAGTGTTCGTCTCGGCGGTGCAAAAGGGGTGGCAGTAGCCCCCTTTGGGTTTCCGCATCTCTATGGTATAATGTCTCACCAGCATCGTTGCCGGAGAAGTCTGGGATCAAGCCAACCGCACGCAGCTCGCTGCAGCATGGTGCGGAGTTCCTCCCCCAGTTGCTGGCGGTCTCGGCATTGTGTGCTCACAGTACCGGGTTGCTGGATGGATTCAGACGGAACAGGGGTAGATAGATGCAATGTCCTGACTGTGGCGCGTATTATGCTGAAGAAGACGAGTACTGCGGAGAATGCGGTCGTCGCTTGTCGTGGGAGGCAAGCGCTGATATCAGGGAAACCGACGCCTGGGTAGAAGAGTCGGATACGGTTAAAGAACTTGCCGGTGACCTCCTTGAATCGCCAGAGCCCGATCCGGCACTGGTCGAAGCAAAGCCAAAGCGATCTGGCTTGCCTTCCACCGCGCTCGTAATCGGGTTGGCCCTGCTGATGTTCGGTCTGTGCGCCGGGGGGATCGTGGTCTGGTTGTTTCTGAGCGACGATTCACCGCCCACCAGTACCATGACCGAGCCGGGTCCTCTAGCGTACGAGGACAATTTCGACGACCCCGACAGCGGCTGGAGCACCTTTCATCGCGAGAATACGGATGTTAGCTACGAGGACGGCGGATACCGGATGACCGTAAACCTGGCCCAGTATATCGTGTGGGGGAATCCGGAGCCGGCGCTCGATCTCGGCGATATGGTGATCGAGGTTGACGTGCGCCAGATTGAGGGTCCACTCGATAACAATTTTGGGGTACTGTTGCGCTATTTGGAGGACGATGATCAGCGTTCCTATTACTGGTTCCAGATCAGCGGGGATGGCTACTTCTCGGTGGATCTGAGGCAGCAGAACGAGTGGATCTCGCTGGAAACATGGGAAGCATCGGATGCGATTGAAACTGGGCTTGGGGTCACCAACCACATACGGATAGACTGCTCGGGAGGCCAGTTCAGCTTCTATAACAACGATGTCCACCTAGTCGATGTTCTTGATGAGACCATCGAAAGGGGCAATGTCGGCCTGGCAGCAGGCACCTTTGATGAATCGGGGATCGTGGTTCAGTTCGACAATCTAAGAATATACGAGTTGGGGGAATAGGTAGCATGGCACTGGAATGTCCTGACTGCGGAGCCGTGTACAGCAAAGAGGACCTGTTCTGCGGCGAATGCGGGCATCCGCTGTCGGCAGAGACAGGGTCCAGCACGGCACCCAGCCCTCGATCCGTGCAGGGCCCGCAGCTCACCACAAGGTCACCGGCAACGCGCCGGCCGGCCCTGGGACCGGTTGCTCCACGGGCCACGAATTCGCGTCTAAGGCTGCTCGCGGGCGCAGGTGGAGCGATCCTGGTTCTGCTGATTCTCTGCATCGTGGGGGTGGGAGTGGTGGTCCTGTCTGGCATCATGGAGGATTCTGATTCGAATTCCACCGTCAGCATACCTGGAGTAGGAGACCACCTGCTGTACCAGGATGACTTTCGCGATCCAACCAGCGGCTGGGAGGAGTGGGACGATGGCGGCACCTCAGCCAGATATGTGGATGGCGAATACAGATTGGGCGTAACCCTCGAATACTATATGGTATGGAGCTATCCCGCATATGACAAAGACCTGAGGGATTTCGCCATAGAGGTGGATGCCCGCCAGGTCGAGGGCTCGCTCGACAGCTCCTTCGGTCCGATCGTCCGTGTGCATCCGGAAGAAGAGGACTACTACTGGTTCCAGATCAGCGGTGATGGCTACTTCTCTGTTGAACTAAAGAAAGATGGTGAGTGGATCCTCTTGCACGAGTGGGAAGCATCCAGCGCCATCGAGCAGGGCCTGGACGCCACGAACCAACTGCGCCTCATCTGCTATGAGGATCGTTTCAGCTTCTGGGTGAACGGCACGCACCTGACCGATGTCACCGATGACGCCCTACGAGCTGGCAACTTTGGCCTCGCAGCCGGTGCATACGAAGAGCCGCCGGTGGTCGTTCACTTTGATAATATGGACGTCTACGAGCTGCAGGATTAGCAGCCAGGCACAGCAGCCCCCTCGTATTCCCCTGGAAGCCGTGAAAAGGGAAGCCCGCACTGCCCTTACGTCCCGGCACCCTCCGCTCGCTCAACCCTGGCCCGTGCCTCCATCGCCTGGCGCAGCCGGGCGACGTCATTGGGGATAAAGATTGCTGTGACACCGAATAGTACTGCGCAGAGAAGCCAGGTGCTGATACAGATAGCCAAGATAGCTACGTGCAGCGAGTGGCTGACGGCAATCAGGCCCGCCAGGAGCGGAGCGAGGGCCGAGCCTGCCGTGTCGGCGAGACTCATCACCGATTGGGCCGTGCCCCGCACCTCCGGCTCGGTCACGTCCTGCACGGTGGCGATCACATTCGGCGAGGCCACTGACATGGTCAGGCCCATGAGGGCCAGCAGGGGGATGGAGAGTTTGCCATCAGCCGTAGGCAGGACAAGCAGCAGCGTCAAAAAGACAGCGCCTGCCAGCACGCCGGCCATGGCAGTCAGCACCCGCCCGCGGGGCGTGCGCCGGAAGAAAAAGTCGCCCAACCCACCACCCAAGAAGTAGCCGATCGACAGAAACACGATGGCTACGAGCATGCTAATCTGTACCTCGCCCGGCGTGTAGCCACGCTCGACCTCCAGGTAGCGGAAGAACCAGAAGACCAGTACCTGCCACGGGAACGAGCCAAAGAAGCCCTGGGACAGTAACACGAGAAAACTTGGCTTCTTGAGCAAGCCCTTGACCACACCCCAGTTGATCTTAGTTGAGGAGAGGTCCTCCAGGCCGGCCAACTCGGGCTCGGCCTGACCGCGCACCGGCTCGCGGACCCCAAAGAAGACCAGGGCGGCGACAAGAATGCCGGCGCTTCCCGTGACGAAAAAGACACTGCGCCAGCCCATGGCCCCACTCAAATTGATCGCTAACAGCGTGCCCAGCATGAACCCGATCGGTTGGGCCACTTGGATGAGGCCGTACACCTTGCCGCGCAGGCGGGGACCAAAGTAGTCGGATAGCAAGCTAAAGATGCCGGGATAGCTGGCGTCGTCCACCCCGGTACTGGCCCGCGTGACGAGAAAGGAGGAGTAGTTGGGCGCCAGGGCATTCAGCCAGGTAGTGCTGCCCCAGATGAAGGAGGCCAGCGCCAGCAGTCGCGACCGCGAGAAGCGATCGTACAGGTATCCCCACAGAACATAGAAAATCCCAGCGACAACGAGGGCGGCCGTGGACACCGCGCCCATCTGGGCCTCGTTGATCTCAAAGGTCTCCATGATGGGCGTCGTGAGGGGACCAATGAGAAGCTTGTCGGCTTGGTGGAGCAGGACAAAGAGGAAGAAGACAAATACGACGAACCAGCGATAGCGAGAGCGCGATGGTTTCATAGGACCCCTCTGATCAAAGGAAACGTGGTGCGTGAGAACGATTCACGCACCACGCGTCGGGCTGCTATGCCAGGGTTTCCAGTTCGTCGATCATCCCGGCGATGACGTCGAACCCACCCTGCCAGAAATCAGCCGAAGCCATGTCAATGCCTGCTTCGTCTAGGATCTCAGCCGGGCTCTCCGAGCCGCCATAGGCCAGGATCTTGAGATACTTGGGGATAAAGGTCTCACCCTCGGTCTCGAACTGGCGGTACAGGGCCAGCACCAGCAGTTGGCCAAAGCTGTAAGCATAGCAGTAAAAGGGCACCTCGTATATGTGGGGAATCGATACCCATTCCCAGCGGAACTCTTCGCCGATCTCGAGGGCATCGCCGAACTGCTCAGCCAGGTTGACCAGGTAGCGCTCGGCCAGATAGTCAGTGGTCTTGCCCTCCTCGATCAGGGCGTGGGCTTCGCGCTCAAAAATGACAAAATAGGCCTGGCGCATCACAGTGGCATAGGCATCGTCCACAAAGCGGGCCAGGATATCACGTCGTAGGGCCGGGTCCTGTTCCTCGGACAGCAAGCGCTCCAGGAGCAGCATCTCTACAAAGACCGATGCCGTCTCAGCCATGGGCAGGGACGAATGATAGGTTAGCACCGAGTGACCCTGTGCCATCAATGCGTGCACAGCGTGGCCCAGCTCATGCGCCAGTGTGGCGACATCGCTCGCCTTGCCGTTGTAGTTGACCAGCACCCACGGCGTAATCCCGGGCAGGGGGCTGGAGCAAAAAGCGCCGCCCGATTTGCCCGGGCGCACCTCCGAATCGAGGTGGTTCTCTGCGAACACCCGGCGGGCGTGATCGGCCAGTGTCGGCGAAAAGCCATTGAGGGTGTCCAGCACCATCTCCGCTGCCTCGGGGAAGGGATAGGTCTTGTCGGCGCTGCTCAAAGGGGCATAGATGTCGTAGCGCCGCAGCTTGTCCATGCCCAGCCAGCCAGCCTTGAGGCGGAACCATCGCTGGAACAGATCGGCATTTTGGCGGCACACCTCCAACAGCGTGTCAGCGACGGGGTCGGGGATATCGTTGCGCAGGTTGCGTACCGATATCGGCGAGGCGAACTTGCGCAGCGACAGGTTCTCGTTGGCCCAGTCGCGCACGACATGCTGGTAGATCTGGCCCAGGACATTGCCGTGCTCGCCATAGATACGGTACAACTCCTGGTAGGCCGCAGCCCGCACCTCTGGGCGCGGATCGCGGGCATATACCATGAGCTCTCCGCGGGTCAACTCCTTGACCTCCCCATCGATCTCCACTTTGAAGGAGAAAGCGGTGGTGATCATATTATAGACGGTCTCCAGCGCCTGCACGCCGTTGACGTCCTTCAGATTGACGATCTTTTCCTCCGGTTCGGTCAGGGTGTGGGGCTTGAAGCGGCGCAACGACTCGAGGTAGTAGGCTGTGTCTCCGCTGGCAGCCAATAGACGTTCGGCCGCCTCGTCGTCCAACCCCTTCCACCACAGCTCGAAGAATAGGATTCGATTCTGCACGTCGGTCAACAGCTTGTCCATGCGCCCGCGGTAGGCCAACGCGTCTTGATCTTGGGTGTCCGCATAGAACCACAGGCCGCCATAGTAGCCCAGCCGCTGGGACAGGCTGGAGATCTTTTCCACCAGGGCCATCAGGTGAAGGAACGATTCTACGGAGATCTGTGGAGACAAGGTGTCGCGGCCGGCTTCCAGCTCAGCGACCGCCGTTTCCAGGTCAGCCAGGTACTGGTCGAATTGGGGGCCCTCGATAGAGGGTAGTAGATCCTCGAGGGACCAGCGGGTCTGCTCAAAATCGTGTTCGGTCATCATCAACCTCTCTTTTCTGTTGGGTGTCTCACGAACGCGAACCATTATACCCGAGTCGCGGGCCATCGGCAAGCCAACAAGGTGTCTTTTGTCGCAGGCGAACTGGCGAGAAGCGAGTTTCGGTCCTCAATCGAAATCGTCCGGCGCCAGGCGGGCTACCTGCTCCTGCCGAACCGGCCACCGGTGGTAGCCAGCTTTCACGAACCCGCCTGGTGCCCGCAATACACTGAACAGCTCGCCCCGGAGCGAGCATAGCGCCTGCGGCGCGGAGTAAGACGAGTGGGGCCATTTGCGCAAATCTTTCACCAATCCGTGCTCAATGGGGTTCCGATGGATATGTACCGCGAGCAAATCCCTTTCGAACAGCGACGACAACCCTACACGACCGAATGCAGGCTGAAAAAGCTCGCCGCTGCGTCCGCGTGCCTCGTTGACCTCCTTGCCGTAGGTATCGAACAGGTTCGTAAACTGCCAGCTCGGCGACAGGACTCGCCTGCGGCCCTGAGATCTTGCCAGTTGCTCCTCTTGGGTTAAGATGCGTACCAGCAGGTGCACGTGGTTGGGCAACAAGC
>JASFLR010000196.1:0-6258 GCA_050117995.1 Anaerolineae bacterium | reverse complement strand
ATGGTGGTCAGCCTCATCCGCAATCCATCTCCCATCTGTCCGTGGAGGTGAGTTGGCGAGGGTAGAGCATGCTTGATATGAGTCTCGACCAGCAGGGGTTCGCTATCCGTCCCTTCGAGCCGGGCGACGAGGCCGGCTGGGTGCGATGCCGGGTGCTGGCTTTTCTCGACACGGCCTATTTTGACGATGTGCACCCCCACAAGGAGCGGTACGACGGGCGCGCCATCGAGCTGGTCGCCGAGGCGGGTGGGCAGGTAGTGGGGCTGATCGACGTCGAGTGCGAGGAAGAGCCGGGCACCATCTGCTCGGCGCCTGCCGATACAGCGCATGCCGGCCCGGCGGGCATGATCTGGCACCTGGCGGTCCATCCCGACTACCGGCGCCGGGGCATCGGCCGAGAGCTGCTGGCGGAGGCTGCCAGGCGGGCACAAGCATGGCAGATCGGCCGATTTGAGGCGTGGACGCGCGACGACGCATTTGTGAACGACTGGTATCGCGACCAGGGCTTCAGGCAGGTCCAACACTACTGGCACGTCTTTATGGGTTCGCGGGAAGAGCTAGCAGCGCTCAAGGCGCAGGTTCCCGGCCTGCGACCGGTATCGGCCTTTGCCCACTACCTGGGCGACGACGAGGACATGCTCGAGCGTTTTGGGCGGGTCCATCGCTGCAACCGCTACGACCTGATCCTGGAGCCGTAGACGATGGAGGCAGAGGTGGGCGAGATGGTCTACGTTCCGGCAGGACCGTTCTCTATGGGCACGGGGGCGGACGATATCGACAGGCTGGCGAACGAGTTCGAGCTGGCAAAGGAGTGGGCGCAGAAGGGCTATTTCAGGCGAGAGCAGCCGCAGCACACAGTGGCGCTGCCCGCCTATCGGATCGGACGGCATCCGGTGACGGTCGCGCAGTTCAGTCGGTTTGTTGAGACAGGCGGCTATCAGGAGTCCCGCTTCTGGACAGCCGCAGATTGGGCTTGGCGCAAGGCTACGGGCCGGGACGAGCCTGCTTACTGGGACGAGGACACCTGGACCGGCGACGCGAGACTGCCGGTCGTGGGCGTGAGCTGGTACGAGGCCGCAGCCTACTGCCAGTGGTTGAGCGAAAAGACAGGACACCGTTTCCGGCTCCCGACCGAGGCCGAGTGGGAGAAGGCAGCGCGTGGGGATGACGGGCGGACATTCCCCTGGGGCGACCGCTTTGACCCAGCCCGGTGCAACGTGCGGGCCAGCGGCCTGGCCCAGACGGCGCCGGTGGGCCGGTTCAGCCCGGCAGGCGACAGCCCCTGCGGATGCACGGATATGGTGGGTAACGTATCGGAGTGGACGCTGACCAAGTACACGCTCTACCCATACGAGCCAGGCGACGGGAGAGACGACCCTGCCGGCGAGTTCGAACGGGTTACCCGCGGCGGTTCGTGGCACAGCCCGGTGCTCCGCGCGCGCACCTCGTCACGGGGCATGAACGATCCCTACTTTGCTGACAACGACCTGGGATTCCGCTGCGTGTCCTGAGGGCAGAATGCTGATAGCGGCGTCCTCCCCGGAATCACCCGGCAGGCTGGGATTCTGGGAGTTCCAGGTACCCAAGGAAGTACGGCAACTGCCTTTGCCACCAAGGCCAATCGTGATTGACGTCGTATCCCCACAGATCCAGCCAGCAAGGGACCTCCTTGGCGTCGAGAACGCCTTTCACCGCGATCGCCTCCTCCAGGCCGTCCTCCCAGGCGCCCTGGCCCGAGCAGAGGATGATCTGGCTCTGCCGATAATGGTCCAGGTACCAGGGGTCCTCCAAACCGGGAAGGTAGGATAGGGGGCTGTTGTAGAAGATGTTGTCGTCCGAGTAGTCACCGACAGAGAAGCGCAAGCTGTACATGCCGCTGAGGGCGATCACCGTGTCAAAAAGGTCAGGATGGCGGAAGAAAAAGTTGGCGGCGTGATAGGCGCCCAGGCTGCAACCGGTCGCTAGGCATTTCGCCGTAGTGCCCTGCTGGTTGCGGATGAAGGGCGCAACCTCCTCCATGATGTAGCGATCGTAGTCGCTGTGCCGGCGTCCCCGGTCGGCGGGGTGAGCTGAGAAGTTGAGCCACGATTGGTGATCGATGCTGTCAACGGTAAAGAGCCGAAGCTTACCCTCCTCGATAAATGGGCGGCACGCCTCGACCATGCCAAAATCCTCGAACTCGTAGAACTTGCCGCCCGCGCTGGGAAAGACGACGGCGCTCTTACCCGCATCCCCATATACCTTGAGCTCCATGTCATGGCCCAGGGCAGAGCTCCACCACTTGTGGTATTCTGTCTTCATGCTGGTCCCAACCTATGCCAGTTCCAGGATGTAACCGGCCAGTTCGTGAATCTGGTCGAGGTCCTGGGTGCGAAAGAGATAGCCATAGTCGCCCAGGGCGACGCCAAAGGTCGAGTTGATCGGCTCGTGGTGGACAAGGTGCGAGCCCAGGCTTTGAACCACGTCCTGGTGCGAGTGGGCGTAGTGCTTATGCGTACGGCGCCCAGCAAAACAGCAATGGTAGGGCCGGCTGTACTTGGCCGTAAACCGGTTGTGGGCCACGATATGGGCCCACTCCCGGTAGAGATCAATGTCATTGGCATAGTTGAACATGTCCATGGTGAGCCCGCCGGGCGGTCGCATGTTGACTTCCAGGCCCACCAGGCCCCCGTCGTGGGGGCTGCGAAAGAACTCGAAGTGGAAGAACCGCTCTCGCACGTCGAATGCCTTCAGCGTCCGGCGTCCGGCCTCCTCCAGGTCCGGCGGAATGGCGCGCTGGGAGTAGTAGTAAATGTCCAACTGCTCGTTCACCGTCTCCATGATGCCCTGGCTGTACTCGTGCGACGTATAAAAGACCGGATTGCCCGCCCGATCGGTCAGGCCGTCAAAGGTACAGATTGTGCCCTCGACAAACTCTTCCATGATGTAGGCCACGTCTGGCTTCTGGGCGAAAAAGGCCTGCAGCTCCTCGTCGTCATGGATCTTGAAGGTGGCGGCAGCGCCCACACCCCCGTCCGGCTTGGCAACAATGGGGTAGCCGGCCTTTGTGGCAAAGCGGCGCGCCTGGGGTAGCGTGGTGACCTCGTGCCAGCGGGCCGTCGCGACCCCTGCCTGTTCAAAGCGCTCCTTCATCCTCGACTTCAGGCGTATGGCGCCGATCCCATCGTCCTTGATACCGGGGATGTTGAAATCGGTCCGGATCCGGGCATCGGTCTCCAACCAGTATTCGTTGTGCGACTCGAAGCGGTCGATCCGGCCGTGGCGATGGATCAAGTAGCCACAGGCGCGCAGCAACTGGTCATAGTTGTGCATGTCGTCGACTTTGTAGTACTCGGTCAGCACAGACTGTAGCTCCGGTCGCAGCAGACCGTAGGGTTCGTCGGCGATGCCCAGCACGGTCACGCCCAACCAGTGCAACTGCACGCAAAAGTTGTAGTAGTTGGGTGGAAAGTGTGGCGATAGGATGACCACATTCATCGTCCACCTCCTCTTTCACGCCGGCTTGCGGCCAGCAGATTCGGGACATTATAGCACAGATCGGCAGCTGGTGCCATCCGGGGTGGAGGGCGATTAGAACCCCGTCAAACTCAGCCGGCGCAGACTGCAACAAAAGTGGATTCCCGCCCCCCGCATCCGCGAGGGCAGGCATTGCCCGGGAATGACCAGGCCCTGGTCAGGTGCTGTCACCCCGCGAACGCGGGGGTCCATGCGTCGCCAACGTCGTCATCGGACTTGAGCAGAGCCCTGATGGTTGATAAGCCGGTAACTCAGCCGCCGCAGTCACGCACAAACGCCGCGATATCGCGCACGAGGCGCGCGCCGTCGTCAGTGAGGGCGGCAAAGAGGTAGTCGCTGTGTCCTGCATCTGCATAAATCTTCAGCTCGCTGGGCGCGCCCGCGTCCACGAGCGCGGCGTGAAACTGGGTCGATATCTCGACAGGAACCGTCTCATCGTCAGCGCCATGGATGATCAGCAGCGGAGGCAAGTCAGCGCGGGCATAGCTCACCGGTGAGGCTGCGGCAAAGTTCTGTTGCCCGCCCATCACCTCCTCCATGACCTCGGGGGTAGAGCCCTTGCCAACCCAGTAGTCGTACTCGGCCTGGATATCGTAGGGGCCGCTGAGGCCTATCCAGCCGCAGATCTCATCGCTGCTGTGGCCCAGGCCCTCCAGATAGCCGCGATCCAGGAGCGCCAGGCTGCTGAGGTGGGCGCCGGCAGAATGACCTGCGACGACCACACGCCGCGGATCGCCGCCGTAGCTGGCGATATTCTCCAGGGTCCAGCTGATGGCCGCCGCCATCTCGCGGGTCATCTGGTCGTAGCCGGCATCGGGGTACAGGGTGTAGTCGGGGATGACGACGACCATGCCCTCGGGCAGGAGCTTTTGGGCAACCGGAGCAAAGAGCGTTTTGTCATAGTCCTTCCAACTGCCGCCGTGTACAAAGATGAGGACTGGGTACCCCTCACCCTGGGCCGGAGAGTAGACATCCAGCCGCGGGCTCATGTCGGGGTGAAAAGCCACGTCGCGCTCGAGGTGTGGGTACTGCTCGTAGAAGCGCCTGCCGGTGAAGTAGGCCCGGGCCAGCCTGGCATAGAAGGTGATCTCGTCGCCAAAGGCGAACCAGACGCCGGCAAGCAGAGCCAGGACAACAGCTGCGATTCCCAAGATGACGTACGATCGCATAGGGTACCCTCCGTGAGGCGTTTTCGATCGTGCGGTCCGGTACAGGCGGACCTCGCTGCGAGTATAGCACGGGCGTGTGTAAAAGGCAAAGGTATACGGGCTCTGATCAGGGCAGGGTCTCCTCCTGCTTGGCGTGGGCCAGGGGTGCAGCGGTGGAAGAACCCGTGTCATCGCGAGTGGTGCACGGCAGGCGACCGCCGATCCCGTTGAAATGACATTTATTGCTGGGCGCGGAACACAGTCCGCGCATTCGCGTCGATGCGCCGGGCTGTGGCCCGGCACGAGCAAAGAGATCTCATTAGGAGCCGCGTCGTTTGGCGGCAGCCTCTCGCGAGCGAGAGGCGCGATCCCCAACTGACCGAGTGGAGACTGCCGCCGCGAGTACTCCACCGCGAGTACTCGTGGCGGGCGTGGCGGTGCTTCGGCGCCCAAAGACAGGGCGCCTCGCAGTGACAGGATCCATCCAGCTCGGAGCCCCGTCCCTGGGTGAAGGGCAACACCAGGAGCGCACAACGTCCTCGAGACGGGACTGCGAGCGTCGGTGAATACTTGATGCTAGACTTTGCAGCAGCCGTACTCGTCAGGAGCGCGGTACTTGGCATTCGGTAGCTCCGATGGTATAATCAGCGCGGTATAGTGCAGCGTACTACGCAGGCGGGAGGCATAGATGGCAAGGCAGATCGGTTTGCTCGAGCGCGCCCGGTTGGAGCAGGAGTACGACCACGCCAGGTCGATGGCCGAGAGGCTGCGCATTCTGCACACCCTGGGCATGGCCATCGCTTCGGCCATGGATCTGGAGCAGGTGCTGACCCGTATTGTCGAGGCGGCGGTCTTTATCACCGAAGCCGAGGAGGGCTCGCTCCTCCTGCTGGACGAGGAGACGGAGGACCTGCATCTGCGGGCGCAGAAGGGGATGGGAGACCGGTACGCTCGCGGCTTTCGCGTCCCGGTGCACGATAGCCTGGCAGGCAACGTGCTGAGAACGGGCAAGCCCGAGCGCATGGAAAGCGCGACGCAAGAGTACAAGGTCGTCACCGGCTACCTGGTGATGTCGATCCTCTACGTGCCGGTCGCCATCCACGGCACGCCGGTCGGCGTCCTCGCAGTGGACAACCAGACCACCGAGAGGCCCTTTACCGAGGACGACGAGAACCTGCTGCTGGTGCTGGCCGGATATGCAGCCATCGCCCTTGAGAAGGCACAGCTGATAGAGGAGTCAGAGCGCAAGTTTCAGATGATAGCGGCGCTGCACGGCGTGCAGCAGTTGGGTGGTGTAGAGTTCACGAACGCCGACGTGTCAGTGATCCTGGTGGGCAATCCCGATGCGGAGGCACAGGTGCTCTGCCCTGCCTACCTGTCCGAGGTAATCGCGCCCTGCCTGGATGCGATCTGCGAGGTGCAGGCGGTGCAGGACGAGCTGGCGGGCCGGCCCCCAGCCGAGGTGCACGTGCTGGCTATCACCCAGGGTTGGCCGGTCTCAGTGAGCTTGGCCGACGCCACAGAGGCGCTGGCCGTCCTGGAAGATATCATCCTGCCCCAACAAGGCAACCAAGGGCAAGATGTGGGTGATCTG
>JASFLR010000195.1:0-6285 GCA_050117995.1 Anaerolineae bacterium | reverse complement strand
AGGATCTTGTCGTCCGACTGGATCGCCAGCGTGTAGACCGGACCATCAGCCCCCAGGGTCAAGGCAGTGTCCAAGCTCCCGTCGGGGTTCAGCCGCCCGATGTGGTGACGCGTTTCGCCGCCAAGGGCGGTGAAGTCGCCTCCCACCAGGATCTTGCCGTCCGACTGCACTGCCAGGGCAATGACCCAATCATCCGCACCCGGATCAAAATCCACATCGAGGGACCCACTGGCGTTCAGCCGCCCGATGTAATTGCGCGGCTGCCCGCGTAGCTGGGTGAACCATCCGCCCACCAGGATCTTGTCGTCTGACTGTATGGCTAATGCCTCAACGGGAGCATCAGTACCTTCCCATTGGCCGACGGTAAAGGACCAACGTGCCGCGCTGTCGTCGTCGGCGTAGGTGGTCCCGAATTGGTTGACGGCGCGCGCCTGCCAGTAGTACGTGGTGTCCTCATCCAACCCATTGACCGTGACCTGGGTCATCACGCCGGTGCTAATCCAATCCGTGCAATCACTGGTGACAGCGTAGCAGTATTCGTAACTCGCGGCCCCGAGGCTATCTCCCCATTCCAGGTTCACACTCGACGATAGGCCGTTCGTACCGTCGGCGGGGCTGGTCTTGGCGAATGCACCCGGGACGTCGCCCGTCGTGAACGACCAATATTCCCCGCTGCCGCCGTCGGCGTAGGTAGTCCCAAAACTGTTAACGGCGCGCACCTGCCAGTAGTACGTTGTATCTGCCTCCAACCCGCTGATCGTGGCCTGGGTCCCCACGCCCGTGGACGTCCAGGCAGCACAGGCGTCGTCATCGGTCGTATCGTAGCAGTACTCGTAGTATGCCGCCCCTGGACTTGCGCCCCACTCCAGGCTGAGATCCGTAACCCCGGTCGCCCCATCTGCAGGATTGACCTTGCCGAAATCGCCGGGGATACGGCCGGTAGTAAACGACCAGTACGCCGTGCTGCCACCGTCGGCATAGGTGATCCCGCCGATCGGATGAACAGCGCGCACTTGCCAGTAATAGGTTGTCGAAGGGAGCAATCCGCTGATCTCAGCTTCGAGTGTTGTGCCGGTGTTGACCCAATCCGCACAGGCATCGTCATCGGTGGTATCGTAGCAGTACTCGTAGCTCTCTGCCCGTGCACTCTCCTCCCAGCTGAGCGTGAGGCTCGACGGACGCTCTGTTGCTCCATTCGCAGGACCGACCTTTCCAAAGGGGCCTGGAGGTAGGAGCTCTGCCGTCCAGGTGCCGGAGGCGCTACAACCATCCTTGTTGGCGTAGAACGTACCGCTTGCCGTGGTCTGGGACGTGAACTGACCTCGAATGTACCCAGGCTCATTGGCAAACGTAAAGTCGAAGAGACCGTTGTCGATGGGAATCTCGCTTGAATTGACAATGTTCCGCTCCTCCCCGCAGCTATCCGTGATCCGGAGTACAATCCCAAACGGGCCAAGCAGCTCAGATTCGGGAATGCGGCAATACGGGACATCTGTAACGTCAAAGCCAATCCCACTCTGTCCGCCCTGGCTTGTGGTACCACCCCAAGACCCTGTTGCGGGACAACCCGACGACGCCGTAACTTGCGTCGCTTCGACGTTGCTCCAGTCGCTGTCGGCGGCGGCGTTGGACGCGCGGACGCGATAGTAGTACATCCCCGGGAACCGACCGCTGATATCCGTCGAAGTAGCCGCCCCCGCATAGGCCGTGGCCGGACTGGTGAAGTCGGCGTTGTCATCCTCCTGTAGCGTGTACGTCGTCGCCCCAGAGGAGGCGCTCCAGCTGACGGAGTAGTCGCCCAGCCCCCCGGGATTGCTGATGGTATACAGCGTCGGCGCAGTGGGGGTAAAGGGGAAGTTCCGCGCCACCATCGGCAAGTAGACGAAAACGTCAAATGGCTCTTCGTCTGCGGGCTGCGCCCCCAGCGCGTAACTGACGTCGCCAGTCCGGATAGGGAGCCCAGAGAGGGAGAGGGCAACCAGGAATACCCCAAGGACCAATACAACGGCAAAACAGGCGCGAACCACGCCTTTCACAGATACATCACGTTTGCTAAACATACCATTCCTTTCAGTCCGCCTACTTGCGGAAGATACTGGGCCTGCATTTCTGCATAGCCTGAACCACAACGGGGAAAACCCGTCAACCGGACCACACGGGTATATGACGAAGCGTTGAGAGGAACTCGGCCCTATCTGTGCACTACCTGCGTTGGTCGCCTGGCAACACCGGTCATAGGTAGGGGGTGCCAGTCCAACAATCAATTATCGACCTAGAGAGCGGCGCAAAGCCGAGGAATCCCGCTACTACAGGTAGCAGAGGTTCTTCGACTTACCAGCGCTCACTCGAAATGATAAAAGGGGCAGGATCTCATTGTAGCGCGAGACATTCTCTCGTACACCCAGACGGCATCTATCGGGCCAGTATACAAGGTTTGGTGCGAGACTGCAAATCGAGGCTGTGGAAAGACAGTCTTCGAGCTGTGGTATAATGGGCCGACCCGTTCGAGGGAGGGACAGATGATACGCAAGAGGTACAAGCGACAGGGGATCAGTTCTTTCTTGGGCAAGTATCTGTACAACCGGACAGTACCCAACAGCCACTTTGTGCGCGACCTATCGCCGCCAGGGCCTCGATGCTCGGCGGTATGAGTGTGGGATATGATAAAGAGGGGACTGACCCTTGTATCGGTGATACACATTACGTTCAGCATGTTCCTGTCACTTCGTTCAGGACAGGCATCAATGACGACGGCGGCCTCTGGGCGGTGCAGACGTATGCGCTGGCAGCAATAGCCGTCGATAGAGGTGCGTCAGGCATCAAGATCCGATCCGAGAGATATGCCATTTTCATTTTGGGCGAAAATTGTGTATAATACAGAGGATGCAAAGAATCTGATATCCCCGCAGTGACCTACCGCAGTTGGAACCTTGGAGTGTTCCGACAGATGATGGATGCAGCAGACAAGAGCACATTGGTTGGCAACACTGCAAGCAAGATCCGGCAAATGGTGCTCGGATTAGAACAGACGGGGAGCGCATTCGCTTCCAAACCCACAGCCTAGGCGGGGCTGTGTGGGCACAGAATCAGGGAGGAAGCCATGACGAAGAATCAGTCGCAAGATGTCGGAGAGAAGTCGCCCCAAGAGGAAGAAAGTGTCGAGAATGAAGAGAGGAGGCCTCAGGACGACAAATACTACTATACGGCAAGTGGCAAACGGCGGAAGAAGCTTCGTAAGAATGGCAAACTGAGGGAAAAGTACTATTTGCAGGAGCTTATGAAACTCCAGGAGGAATTGGTCAAGCTGCAGTATTGGGTCAAGGAAAAGGGGCTGAAAGTAGCGATTCTCTTTGAGGGGAGAGACGCGGCTGGCAAGGGAGGTGTCATCAAGCGCATCACGGAACGCACCAGCCCCCGGGTCATCCGCGTTGTTGCTCTTGGTATCCCGACCGAACGAGAGAAGACTCAGTGGTATTTTGAGAGATGGTCAACTCACCTTCCGGCAGCCGGTGAGATGGTGCTCTTTGACAGGAGCTGGTACACGCGCGCGATAACTGAGCACGTGATGGGCTTCTGTACTGAGGAACAATATCGCGAGTTTCTGCGCTCCTGTCCCCAATACGAGCGCATGTTGATCCGTTCCGGTATCATCCTGCTCAAGTACTGGTTCTCGGTGAGCGATGAGGAGCAAGAACGCCGGTTCCGGAAGCGAGCCACAGACCCGAAGAGGCGCTGGAAACTCAGTCCAATGGACCTGGAGTCATGGGATAGATGGCTGGATTATTCCAAGGCCAAAGACAGGATGATGGAGTACACGGATATCAAACATTCTCCGTGGTACGTGGTTCCTTCAGATGACAAGAAGCGCGCTCGGTTGAATTGTATCAGCCACATACTCAGCCAGATTCCATACGAAGATATTCTGCCGCCGCCGATCGAACTGCCGCCTAGAGAGTATCAAACCGGCTATATTCGCCCCCCCTTCGAGGAGCAGACTTTTGTGCCGGACACGTATCCGTAGGAGGTACTGCACCTTGGACCTGGTGGTTCGATAGTGCATGCGTGGTCCTGGACCTTGTGCTATCAAGCGGCCTTCTGAGCAAGAACGCCGGTTCGTGGCTGGTAATAGGAGCAACGTTATGAGCGATGGAAGGAACCCTGAATCTTCGTCTCTCGGCGTCCGGCAGCTGAGCGGTGAAGAGCTTGCCCTGGCATACCAGGCGCTGGAAGAGCAATACAACCGCGAGAAAAATCGGAAGCGCAAGGCAGTGAGGCGCTACCGCCGGGAACAGGAACTGAAGCCCTACCAGGCCGAGCTGGTCAAGTTACAACAGCACATTGAGCAACACAAGATGCGCATGATCATTGTCTTTGAGGGTCGCGATGCAGCTGGCAAGGGCGGAACGATCAGGCGTGTGACCCGCTACATGAACCCCAAGCACTATCGGGTGGTTGCTCTGGGAAAGCCAACAGACGAGCAGCGCATGCAGTGGTACTTTCAAAAGTACGTGACCGAGTTCCCAACGGGCGGGGAGATTGTCCTGTTTGACCGTAGTTGGTACAACCGGGCGATGGTGGAGGCGGTTTTCGGGTTCTGCACTGAGCAGGAATACAAGAACTTTATGCGTGGAGTGGTCGGGTTCGAGAAGGACTTGGTCCGCCAGGGTATCATGCTTATCAAGCTCTACTTTAGTGTCACGCGGGAGGAACAGCTGCGCCGGTTCGAGCGGCGGAAGAACGACCCGCTGAGGCAGTGGAAGTTGAGCGAGGTAGACTCCCAGGCCCAAGACCGCTGGGATGATTTTACGACCATGAAATACAAGATGCTCAAACGCACTACAAATGATGAGGCTCCGTGGACTGTAGTCCGTTCTGATGACAAGCATCTGGCGCGTTTGAACGTCATGAAGGTGATCTTGGATGCGGTGGACTATGAGGGGCGGGATAGCACCCTGGACTTTGTGCCAGATCCAGGGATTGTGGTTTCGGGCGCGCGAGAAGTTGAGATCATGAAGGCGCAACGCATCAAGAGCGGCCGATTTATTGGCTAGACCCATGCCAGGTGGGCTGGCCAAGCTTCATACCGCACACCGGCTACGGTTACTGCCTAGGACCACCGGATAAGGCCAGTGGATTCGCACTATACCAGGCTGTGCCGCCTCGTCACAAAGGGGGGCAAGCGGGATTGCGGAAAATGGCCCCCCGGGGTACTGGGTCATGCTCACGGATAGCCGGAGCGTGATGTGCCGCGACACGCAGCGGTGGTCGCGGTGACCAACGGCTGGCTTGCTTTCGGCGCGTAGGAGCGGATCTTTCGAGGCCAGACGGAAAGGCTGGCGGCGGAAGCGGGTGTTGGTCGAGATTGTCGGGGAATAATCCTCTCAAAGATCATGCTACTCGTCGATGGCATACGCCTCGCGGCACTGGTCATCCGGAAGGCGCAGAAACTGGCGGCATTCCTCCTCGGCCCAGGTGCGCGTTAGCCGCTCTTCAGCTAGCCTCACTACATCTTGGATCGGGAGCGCATAGATGCGTACGGTACCGTCATCGCCGGAGGTGATTAGCTGGGCACCATCGGGGGTAAAAGCCACGTCATTCACGGCACCGGAGTGGCCTGTCAGCACGACCAGCTCCTGCCCGGTGTCAACGTCCCACACCCTGGCCTGCCCGTCGAATCCTGCGGTCGCGATGAGTGCGTCGTCCGGGCTAAAGGTGAGGTGGCTGATGGTGCTGGTATGGCCTGTCAGTACGTGCAGCTCCTCACCCGTGGCCGGATCCCAGACGCGCGCCGTGCTATCCTTGCCAGCGGTTGCCAGCAACGCGCCATCGCTGCTGAATACAGCATCGGTCAACTGGCCATTGTGCCCTGCTAGCGTAAGCAATTCCTCGCCTGAGGCTACATCCCAGACTTTAGGGCTCCTGTCCGGGCTCAGCCCAATGGTTACGAGGCGTTCTCCATCAGGACTGAAGACACTCTTGTAGACCCCGGAAACATGCGCGGACAGAGTAGCCACCTCCCGGCCGGTGACGGCGTCCCAGATCCGCACCGTAGAATCCTCACTGGCAGTCGCGACGCGCGTACCGTTGGGGCTGAACGTAGCGTGAAGCACGTCCGCCGAGTGACCTGTCATCGTGGCCAGTTGCCGGCCGGTGGCTGATTCCCACATACGGGCTGTGTTGTCCTGACCGCCTGCCGTGACCAGCAGCGTGCCATCACGGCTGAACTCGACGTGTGTCATGGGAATATTATGACCCGATAGGACGAGCAGCCGCTTGCCTGTATCT
>JASFLR010000194.1:0-6296 GCA_050117995.1 Anaerolineae bacterium | reverse complement strand
TAACACAGATGATAGATTTGTGCAATGTTGTGAGGGGGGCTTGTCTGTTGACGCCTGGCGCAGGCCTGAATTGAATGCGGGGCGGGCTTGCCCCGATGCTCCCTATCCCGATGCGATCTTTTTTTGGAGGAACAATATCGGGAGCACCTGCCGTGACCGCTGTGCGAGTTTCCATGGCATGTGCGCGCCTGTCTCCGACCGGCGCAGGCCAGGGGTTCCCTGCGGGCAGCATGGCAGTTGATGCCTTTCACCGGGCCGGCGGCGCGCCTGCTCTCCTTCCATTATAACACGAATGTTCCGAATTTGTGAATAGGTGCAAGAACTTTAATACTGAGGAGCTCGGTTTCTCATCGTCTCATGGCGTTAAGACAATTTTTCAGTTCGCTTCTGAGGGTGGAAACCGGGACAGAAGGGGAAGGATAGGACTTGACAGGGAGCGGTCAGCCGGCGGCGCGGAGAACAGATGATCCAGACTCGGTGCGGGGCGCTGAGCGGCGGCACCCAGTGTCTGTTGGGCCTCCTTCAACCCACTTGCACCCGCTCCACCATGTCCTCACACCGCTGCACTCTAGAGAGCAGCGCCGCACTCACCGCAGCAGTCGCTGCCAGGCGGATTCGAGGTTCCACAAACCGTGCAGCACGGTGCCCGGGAGAGAGGCTCTTGAGGGACCTCGCGCACGTCAGGTTCAGCTTGGACTCGCCACTTCAGAAAAAAGGCAGAAGAACCGAATAACAACAGGCCTGAGCCGATCAATATCCAGGGCACGAGGTATGCCAGGGATTCTCTCCTCAGCGAACTGAAGAAAACACAAGCTCCGACGCCGAAGAGGAATGCCCCTACAACGAAAAGCAGTCCAGCCCTGTCACGGTCGCTTCCATGCAAAAGACTGTCGAGAAACTCGGTGATCAGCGAAAACCCACTCCGGTCGTGGTAACCCTGGCTCACGTGCCTCCCTCCCGAGGTGCGACAGGCAGCGGCCTACCTGGAATTCAGATTGGCGCCAACAGTCTTTAAAGGCCTGTTCGGATATTGGTTGCAGTGACAAGGTCAATCCGAGGCCGGCAGATCGCGGCCGCAGTAGCGGCAGACCTTTGCCTCGTTCTTGATCAGCTCGGCGCAGTAGGGACACGGTTGCCGTCCGGCGACAGTGGATTGCTGCCTTTGGGCCACGAAGACGATCGAGGCCACGGTCGCCGCGGCGACAATCAGCAGGAGGAAACCAATGACGATGACCAGCAGTTCAATCCAGCCCACGCTCATGGTACTCGCCCCCCTTGTTAACAACTTGTGGCTCGTGCCCCTGCGACCTCCCAGGGTAGCAATATTGTACACCATCAGATGGGTGCCATAACAAGCGCTGCACCGTGACGGAACTGCCATTTGATGCGGCCCTCCATGCGTGGTATAATGCTGGCGGCCCGAGTGGGCCAAGGGAGATGCGAATGATCCGGGGAAGCAAAACCTGCCTGCGCGCCCTGAAGCACGATGACCTGCCCCACTTTGTGCGCTGGATCAACGATCCAGAGGTTCGCCGCTTCATGATGATGCGCTATCCTCTCTCGATGACTGAGGAAGAGAACTGGTGGGAAAGCTTTGTCGCGCGCAAGGGCGACCACATCTTTGCCATTGAGGCCAGCGACGGCACGTACATTGGCAATATCGGACTGCACGACATCCAGGCTGAGAACCGGCGCGCCCTGCTGGGCATCATCATTGGCGAGAGGGCGTATTGGGGACAGGGATATGGAACCGACGCCATCCGCGCCATGCTCGGCTGGGCCTTTGGCTACCTCAACCTGAACCGCATTTCCTTGACGGTATATGAATATAACGAGCGGGCGATCCGCTGCTATGAGAAGAGCGGCTTCCGGCACGAAGGTGGCATGCGCCAGGCACGGTACGTGGACGGAATGTATTATGACGAGCTCGTGATGGGCATTCTGCGCGCCGAGTTCCTGGAGCAGCAGGAGATAGGCCAGAAGAGATGAGCATGGCACAGATTAGCCAGGAGCGGGATGAGGGCCGTCGGTACGGTCTCTATGGGCCGCTGGCCGTTTTCAGCGGCACAGCCAACCCTGCGCTGGCCCAGGAAGTTGCAGAGCGGCTCAACAAACCCTTGGGCAATGTGACTATTCGCCAGTTCGCCAACGGGAACGTCTTTGCGCAACTTGAGGAAAGCGTGCGCGGGAAGGATGTTTTTCTGATCCAGCCGACCTGCGCTGCCCTGCGATACCGCAAGCACCGCGCGGGCGAATGCGTGGTCGATCCTGACCTGATAGCCGCGCTCGATCCCGACGAATACGCGCCGCTCCCCTCCTCGGTGAATGACAATATCCTGGAATTGCTGGTGCTGCTGGACACCCTGCGCCGCGACTCGGCTGGACGGCTCACGGCTGTCGTGCCCTACTTTGCCTATGGTCGCACCGACAAGAAGGATCAGCCCAGAGTGCCTATCACGGCCCGGCTCATGGCTGACGTCATTGGCACCGCAGGTGCGAATCGCTTCCTGGTGCTTGACCTGCATGCCGGGCAAATCCAGGGGTTCTTTGACATTCCGGGAGACGAACTGACGGCGCGCCACATCCTGCTCGACTATTTTCGGGCCAATCTGATCGGTGAAGCGGTGGTCGTGGCGCCGGACATCGGTGCCAGCCGGCGAGCGCGCAACTTTGCAGAGGATCTGGACCTGCCACTGGCAATCATCGAGAAGCGGCGACACGCCGATGGGAGCGGAACGCGGCAGCTCAATCTGATCGGGCAGGTCAAAGACTGCAACGCCATCATCTTTGACGATGAGATCGACACCGGAGGCACGATCCGGCAGGCTGCCGAGTTTATCAGAGCGCGAGGCGCCCTTGACGTCTACGCTTGTGCCACGCACGCCCTGCTGTCACCACCCTTAGGGGTGAAGAACATGCAGGAAGCCCGTCTCAAGGAGCTGGTGGTCACCAACACGGTGTACATCTCCCCTGAGAAGCAGCAAGCCCTCCAGCCCTTCCTCCAGGTCCTATCGGTGGCCGATCTACTGGCAGAGGTGATCCACCGGATCCACCTGGGCATCTCGGTTGGTGAGATGTTCAACGAGTAGCAACGCCAGCATGCCTTCGATGAGTCTGGGCTGCCCCTGGCAAGCTCAGAAGGACTTCTCGCTATGCAGGATAAGCCACTCCCAAGCTGGTTCATCCATCTGAAGGGTGGGATACACTAGAAATCGGGTATACCAATGCTAAGAGGACTATTGGGTAGGGTCGTTGGCGGAAGCGACGACCGCGAAATACGGAAACTGCAACCCCAGGTAGATGCCATAAACGAACTGGAGCCCCAGATGGAAGGGCGCACAGACGCTCAACTGCGGGCGATGACTGACCAGTTCTTGCGCAGGCTGGCCTCCGGAGAGACACTGGATGATCTCCTGATCGAGGCATTTGCGGTCGTTCGGGAAGTTGCCAAACGCACGGTGGACATGCGGCCCTTTGACGTGCAATTGATAGGCGGCATTGTCCTGCACCAAGGCGCTGTAGCCGAGATGAAGACCGGTGAAGGCAAGACGCTGGTAGCCACAATGCCTATCTACCTCAATGCATTGCTGAACCGAGGCGCCCACCTGGTCACCGTGAACGACTACCTCGCTCGCCGCGATGCCCTGTGGATGGGCTCAGTCTACCACCAACTGGGCCTTAGCGTGGGATTGCTGCAGTCGGGCGCGGATCAGCCAGCCTATCTCCTGGATCCGGACTACCAGCGGGAGCCATATCCCGGACTGCGTCCGGTGGCGCGCAAAGAGGCGTACAACGCCCACATCACGTACGGCACGAACAACGAGTTTGGCTTTGACTACTTGCGCGATAACATTGCTCTCAGCCTGGATCGCCGTGTGCAACGTCCCCTCTACTACGCGATCGTGGACGAGGTTGACAACATCTTTATAGACGAGGCACGCACCCCGCTGATCATCTCGGGTCCATCGGGGGAAGCAGTCGAGGACTATGGCCGGTTTGCCGCCATTGCGCGCAAGCTGCAGCCCGAAGTGCACTATGAACTGGATGAGAAAGAGCGCAGTGTCTATTTGACCGATGAGGGCCTGGCTATTGTGGAGGAAGAGGCCGGCATAGAGAATATCTATGACGAGGCCAACTATCGCTACGTCCACTATATGCAGCAGGCTCTCAAGGCGCAGGTGCTGTTCCTGGAAGGCCGTGACTATATCCGGCAGCGCAAACAGGTGATCCTTGTAGACCAACACACTGGCCGGCTGATGCCCAGCCGCCGGTTGAGCGAGGGACTTCACCAGGCGATCGAGGCCAAGGAAGGGGTTCCGATCCGACCCCGTGACGTCACATCGGCCACGATCACCATCCAGAACTACTTTCGCATGTACGAAAAACTGGCAGGGATGAGTGGTACAGCCGTAACCGAGGGTGAAGAGTTCTTCAAAATCTACAATCTGGAAGTGCTGGCCATTCCGACGAACAAACCAGTCATCCGTGATGACCGCGCCGACGTCGTCTACCGCAGCGAAGAGGCCAAGCTACGCGCGGTTGCAAGGGAGATACTGACCTGCTACAGCCATGGCCAACCGGTCCTGGTGGGCACGACTTCCGTGGAAAACTCGGAACGGCTGAGCAGGCGACTGACCGAGGACCGCCTGCAGATGGCGGCAATCGCGCCCCGCGTGATGTACGCGTTACAGGACGGGGGCCTGGACCGCGAGCAGAGAGAATCGCTACGCGAGGAGATGAACTCCAACCTGGAGAGTATGAACACCGGGGCCTGGCGGCGCATGATGCGCACACTGGGCCTGGAACCGAATACGCTTTCGGACGACAACCTGCGTTGGATCGCAGAGTATCTCGGACTTGATGATCAGGCATCCCAGCGTGCAATGGAGCGTGCCCTGCGGGAAGGCATCTTGCACGAGATACTCAATGCCAAAGAGCACACACGAGAAGCTGCTATCATCGCGCGCGCCGGTGAGCCCGGCTCGGTTACGATCGCCACCAACATGGCCGGTCGCGGTGTGGACATCAAACTGGGTGGCGAGCTGCAGGACGAGGTCATACATAGAGCGCACCAGACGCTGGAGGCGCGCGGCCTGGATCCCTTCAGGGCCACCCCGGCACAGATGGACAGCGCCATCGCCGAGGTCAAGCCCAGATACGCCCAAAACCGCGATCGCGTGCTCGAAGCCGGTGGCCTCCACGTCCTGGGGACGGAGCGCCACGAGGCACGGCGCATAGACAACCAGCTGCGCGGTCGCTCCGGGCGCCAGGGGGAGCCCGGCTCATCACGCTTTTTCCTCTCCCTGGAAGACGATCTCATGCGTCGTTTTGGGCGGAGGGAGATGCTTTCGAAGCTCATGGAAACGATAGGCGATGACCTGCCTATTGAGCATAATCTGGTGAACAAGACCCTCGAGCGGGCACAGACCTCGGTTGAGGGATACAACTTTGATATCCGAAAGCACCTGCTCGAGTACGACGATGTCCTCAACCGCCAGCGCGAGACCATCTATTCCGAGCGCCTCCGTATCCTGCAGAGCAGCGACTTGCGCGCTGAGGCATGGCGCATGCTGGAGACGCAGGTTGACGAGTACCTGGAAAAGCACGGTGAAGGAGACGAGCGCCGGTTTCTGTTCGCCGGGCTAGATGATGTAGTCCCCCTCATGGTTCCAGCGCGCAGCGCGCCATTTCAGGGGCCGGTTGTGTTTGGCGGCAGCCTGACCGCATTCCCACCATTCACCATTGGCTTTCTCGCCGACCAATATGCCGGTGCTCCCCCGGCGGATGTAGAGCAAGCGCTGAAGGAGCTAGCGAGCCAAGCCGCAGCGATGTACGGAGCGCAAGTTAGCGGCACCGTAGACGAGACAGCCCAGGGCGTGCTTGAGAAATACGATGAGCGCTTGGACCGGTACCGGACGCTGCTGGACGAAAAGATAGAGGATTACTTGCAGCTGGCACAGGAACGCGAGCAATATCCGGACCCGCGTCGCCTGGCACAGCACTTGGACCGCACCTTCCCACTCAAACTGACTCTGCCGCAGGACCTGCGCGATCTGGATCTGGATGATCTGCACGAACACTGGCTGGCTGAGATCGAGGTAGAGTATCACAAGCAGACCTGCGAGAGTCTCATGGCTCGCGTCCAGATCCGGCTTCCGTCTGAAGTCAGCATTGACCGGCTTCGCCCTGCCCGGCTGCCGATGGAGACGCTGGCTACGGAGATGCGGCGCGTGCTGCAGCTTGCTGCCAAGCAGCCGCGCGGAGAGGAGGGTCGCGCAAAGCTGGGACAGATCACC
>JASFLR010000193.1:0-6299 GCA_050117995.1 Anaerolineae bacterium | reverse complement strand
AGTGTGCTTACCTAGCCCACCGACTATATAAGGGGGATACTCCCAAGAAAACATCAAGACTCTCATGGTCCAGGCACCCAGTCACCTACTGGAATCATCTCTCTAGCTTCTCCAGCTCCTCTCGGACACTAGACCGGGTCGCCTGACCTTCAGTGCGAGTTACAGCGTCCATGGCATCCATGAGCCGGTTCGCTGCCGAATAGGCCCACACTGCTGCAGCACTCACCTCGGCTCCACCTGACTCTTTCGCATACCGGTCGGCAAAGTCCGCCCTGACCGTAGCCAATAGCGGTTCTTCCGTTATGTCAATTCCTGGTACGAGACAGACGAGTCCAAGTTGCTCACAGTGCCACGCAACGCTCGCCGTTTCTTCTGAGAAGCCACCCAGCACCCCCATAACATCAGGGTCCACTGCCATCTTCCGGGCCTGTTCGGCAGCCTCCTCCGCTTCATTCAGGTCATTCAGCGCCACCAACTCGACCAAGAACCGCCCGCCAATCCCACCTTTCGCATTGCGCTCGCGTGCAGCCATCCGCACAGCGTGCAACGCCTCGTAGCCCAGGTCCCGGTACAGTCCTTCAAACGGTGCCGAAAGGCCAATCTTGACGGTCGGCTTTACGCTGCCGGGAAAGGTGCAGCCAGCCACCACCATGAGGAACACAAGTGCAAACAGCATGCGTAGACCTGGCGGTAGTTGGTGCCATGCTGCCACCGAGTTCGGATGACCCGGTCCGCTACGGCGCATATTGCTCCTGATTTCTCATGTGCTCTTCCAGCGTGGATGCAAAGACATGCTTCCCGTCACCGATGGCGTGGAAGTACAGATAGTTGGTATCTGCCGGGTTCAGTACCGCCAGCATGGAGGCCAACCCGGGACTACATATGGGCCCGGGCGGGAGCCCTTGAATCCTGAACGTGTTGTAGGGCGACTCCACGGTCTGCCCTTCGCCAGGCAGCATGGGATTCCACCAGTTGCCAGTTTCAGGATCCAGGCCCTTAGCATACTGGATGGTTGGGTCGGCGCTGAGGCGCAGCGCCGTCTCCTCAACGTACGCTGGGTCCAACCGATTGTAGTACACGCTAGCGATGATCGGCCGCTCCTCATCCAGCACAGCTTCACGTTCGACGATGGAGGCCAGGGTCACCACATCAAATAGCGTCAGCGGGCGGTAGTCACTAAGGTTCAGGTCGAATATCGTCCTGCCGGCAAGTCTGCCCTCAATCTCGGGCGCTACTCGCGCATCAAAAGTAGCCAGCATCGCATCAACGAGATTGGCAGGCACGGCTTCGGTAGGCAGTTCGTAGGTATCGGGGAACAAAAAGCCCTCGAGCGAGGCCCCAGTCGGGCGACTCGTCAGCCATGGGTAGTCATACACAGCGGTACGCGCATAGGCCAAAAAGTCATCGCCGCGCATGATTCCCTGTTCCTCCACCAGCCACGCGACCTGCTCCATTCGCCAACCTTCAGGTATGGTGACCATGACTGCGTCAGCCCCGCCATACTGCAGAGCGTCTGCGATCTCGTGCATCGTCATATTGGGCCGCAGCCTGTAGGTCCCCGCCTCCAAACTCACATCCAGCCCATTATAGGACATGAACCGGCCAAAAACATCGCCGCTCACGACCAGGCCCTCTTCTTCCAGCCTGGCAGCTACGCTGGTCGCGGTTTCGCCCGGCTCCACGACAAAAGTAACTGCTGTGGGATCATCGCTTACAGGCTGATTCAGCTCGGCTTGGTGCATGCTAAGGTAGAGACTTAGGAAGAACGAGTTGGGCGAGTCAAAAGACAGGTCAAACTCTGGCCGCTCCTCGGCCTGGGCCTGCGCCTCCAAGGAGCCAGCCAGCATCTGCCCGCCAAAGATCACCACCATGGTCAGCATGCCGACTGCACCGACTAGCAACAGGGCCCGCGACAAGTTCCGAAGCCAATCGGGGATTAGGCGTCGAGACCACCGCATCTCTGCCAGCAGAACGACAACCATGGCGCCTATCCACGCAAGGGCCGCGGTTCTCAACAGTACTGTCAAGTTGTCCCCGACCCAAGCTTGGGCCTCAAGGATCAATGAGTCCAAAGATCCACCTCCCCTGCGCATCAGCTATCTCAGGACCGGAATCAGGACCCCGCAGGTCCTTCTCAGATAGCCTGATGCTCGTCCAGATAATCCTGCAAGATCACCGCGGCGGCGGCTGCATCGATCAGCTGCTTGCGGTGCCTGGCACCGCGCCCTGCTCCAATCATCAGCTGCTGCGCCCGCTGGGTCGAGCCATACTCATCCCACATGATCACCCGCAGACTCAGACCGTCAAGCTTCAGCGCCTCAGAAAGGGCTGCAGCGTATCGCGCAACGCGCCTCGCTTGCGGACCAGCACTGCCGTCCGCATTCAGCGGATGCCCAACCACCAACCGCTCGGCTCGCTGCTCCCTAACAAGGCGGGCAACCTTGCGAAAATCGTCCGCCTTTGAGGTTCGCCGGATGACGGTCAACGGCGTCGCAAGCAAACCAGCCTCATCGGAAACTGCGACGCCGACCCGTCGATCCCCTACGTCGAGAGCGAGCGACCTCATCTAGTCCAGGACCACCACCTGGATGCGGAAAGGCAGGAGTGGCACACGGTCGAGCCAATCCCAGCGCTTGATCCAGTCGGGCTCAATTTCCACTTCCGGCGGGGCATCCAGGGCAAAAGTCTCAGTCAAAGCCGTGACCGCCTCATCAGCCTGCAAGCCAGAAACAGCGGATCGTATCGCGCCGCGGTCGACATCTACAACCAGTGGGGCAGACGCTGTCACGTCCACAATCACACTACGGCCCACCATCTGTACATTTTCTTCGTCCAGGCTGAAAGTGATTTCCTCCGATTGTAACTCGTACGTGACAGGGATCTGCTCCTGCAGCACATCGTACGCCAGCAAGTTAGCGTTAGCCCGGTCAACGGCCGTTCCCGTCGCCAGAATTCGCATCTGCAAGTGCAACACGTCAGCCTCAGCATCCAGGAACTGATCGTACACCTCAGCCATGATCTCCGTAGTCATCGACTCTGGCGGCAGGAATTCTTGCTCGCCAAGTTGATTCTGCAGCTCTACATATGCCCGCTGCTGAAGCTGCTGGTACAACTGTGCCTTGAGCCGATCCATATCGGCCCGGGTGACAACACCGACCTGCTTCACGCCGCCGCCCTGTGTGGGCTGTTCATTGATGACGCGCACCTTGCCCCGCAGGCCCGAGGTCTCCACCTCTGTGATCGTCGCCCTATCCACGTTGCCCACAGGGCCAGGCTGCAGAGCCTCGATTTGCGCATTGGCCCGTGCGCCGACGACGGCTTCCAGCGTCGCGGTCGTCACCGTCTGGAAACGGACCGTTGTCCCCGTCGCTGTCCGGACCACAGCACCCGGCAGGATCTCTAACGGATCAGTGCTTTGATTGATGAAGGTTATCGTGCCGATAGCTGGGGCATCGGGCGCATCTCGCTTGCTAACTGTGGCGATCTCTCCCGTCTGCTCCACCTCAGTCTCAACGATACGGGCCGGGATGGTTAGAGAGGTTAGGCTTGCCTTCTCCGCCTCTGGGTCGGCCGTCAGCTGCAGGTTGGCTTCCACAATCTCGCGATAGGGCACTACGGTGACTTTGGCCTCGGGGATCAGTAGGGTCGCCATCACCAGGACGACCGTAAGCAAGAAGGCAAAGAGCAGCACGGTCATAATGCGTCCGGCCCAGCGGATCACCGTATCGCCATAGCCAATGTCGCCCCGCCCGGAGCGCAGGCCAGCCACACGCGCGAGGGCAGCCCTCTGCGCCGACGAACGCCTGGGGGCACCGCTTCTCCACCGTCCCTTCTGCCCCCGGGAAATGGACTTCAGGGTAGCGATACCCTCCGCCTTGGCCAACTGCCGGGTTCGGCTGTCGCGCGTGATTAGTGCCACGTCCAGGGCTAGATCATGCGCATACCGGCCCAAGATCCGGAGGTTCAGCGGCTCGTGGAACAGCTGTGACTCCTTGGGCACAACAAGCAGCACCCGCTTTGCCTGTGCTCCCTCGAGCATCTCGCGGATCGCAGGTAGATCGTCCTCAGTGTCTATATACAGTACCTGTTGCATATCTCTATAAGCTCTCTCGCTTCATCTAAGATACTATCCCTGACAAAGCTCTGCCAAGATGCGCGCTGGGCGAGCAACTGACCGCTGCTGGTCGGCAACCCACGACGCCAGCGCCAGAGCCGCCACGTCCCCCAACTCGCGGCCCCTTCCTGATCGGTTCATGACACCCGGCACATCCGTGGGCCGCAGACAACGCACTTCCGGATACCGATCAAATCGCAACCTCTGGCTCCACGCCAGCGAACGAACCGCCTCGGCCATCTCGGGTAGAGCACTGCCCCCACCTAGCAAGTACAGACTCTGTGGGAGAGGTTCATCGTGGCTCAAGCGCGCCAGCGCCGTCTCAGTATCCTCCAGCCATCTGGTCAGCGCTGGCCGCAGGGTAGCCTGTATCTGTGACTCAGCCTCAGCGCTGAGTCGCCCATCACTGTATGTCCGCTTTAGGCGTTCGGCGCGGTCCTTAGTCAGACCCCACTTGCGCGCCAGCGCATCGGTAAGCTCATTCCCACCAATGGACAGGGATTCCATGACAACCGGGCGTCCGGCGCCACACCAGATCAGGTCAGTCACAGCCCCGCCAACGTCCAGCAGGATCCCATGACCTACAGGCAGCCCTGCTGCCAGAGCAAGGGGGATAGCTGTGAGCGTGAGCGACGAGAACTCCAGATCATCAGCCACCGCGCCCCATGCCTTGATGGTCTCCACCCGGGTCATGGCGGCAAAGACTGCAGCCCCAATCTCCTGACCCCGAAAGCCCACCAAGTCAGTGACCCCACGACCATCCACAGTGAGGGCAACGGGCACCGCATCGACCAGGAGCCAGCCGCCCCTCCCGGGTTCATCACTCAGAAGCCGGTTGACGGCCAGGCGTAGTGCCCGTTCGAGCAGGGCCTCTAGTTCCTTCTCGTCAATTACACGGCTAGGCTGGGCACGCTGCTGGACAACGGCCCACGACCTGCCTCGCAGCTCTGATACGGGAAGGCCCACCACTAGCCGGTCTGGCAAGATCCACCGGCCACCCGAGGAGCGAGCCACCTCCTCGGCCTCAACCAGCGCCTCATCGCACGTGCTCACAAGCGCTGCCGCGCTGGCCTCACCGGCTTTCCATCCAGGACCCTCAGCCCATCCCAGCACCGTGGATTGCCCATCGTACACCTCGACCACACAAAGGCGCAGTCTCGTGGATCCGGGTTCCACAATACCAAAGCTCACAGGCGCTGTGGTTTGACGGTGGTTCCTGCGCAGACTATTCTGTCGCCACACAGGACCTCCCTCGCTTTGCCCAGCAGGCCTTGCTCAAGAGCCTTCTGCCCCATCCAGAAGTTCTCTCACCACCTTGGGTACCAGGGCCAGCGCTTCGTCCAGCCGTCGAGGATCGCGCCCCCCAGCCTGGGCCAACGTGGGCCTTCCGCCGCCACCGCCGCCAACGACACGCGCTACCCGCTTGATCACAGTCCCTGCCTTCAGTCCCTTTTCCACCAAGTCTGGCGTAACTGCAGCCACAAAACTGGGCTTCTCGCCAATCACAGCGCCCAGGACGATGGCCACCGAGCCAAGCCTGGTGCGCAACCAGTCAGTCATCTCGCGCAAAGTCTCCACGTCGGCAGCGTGCACACGGGCAGCCAGCAACTTGACGCCATCGACCTCCTGTACCTGGCCCAACAACTTCTCAAACTCCAAGCGGGCAAGCTCGCGGCGCAGATCACCGAGCTCCTTCTGACGTGCGTGCAGATCACCTAGCAGCCGCAGGACAGCCCGCTCCACCTCTTCAGGCTGGGCCCCCAGGTGGGCAGCAGCGGCATCCAGGACGCCAAGACGCTGCTGAACCAACTGCTGGGCAGCTCTGCCAGTCACGGCCTCAATACGCCGCACTCCGGCCCCTACGCTGCCCTCCGACACGATGCGGAACAAACCAATCTCGCCCGTATGGTGAACATGAGTGCCGCCACAGAGCTCCTGGCTGAATGGCTCCTGAGGAACACCGATCTTGATGACGCGCACTTCGTCGCCATACTTCTCTCCAAACAGGGCCATAGCGCCGGCAGAGACTGCCTCCTGATAGCCCGCATGCTCGACAAATAGGGGATAGTTGGCCAGAATGGCATCATTCACCGATTGCTCTACCGCATCCAACTCGTCCTGGGTCAGCATCGCCCCATGAGTGAAATCAAACCGAAGCCTGTCCGGCGCGACCAGGGACCCCGCC
>JASFLR010000192.1:0-6318 GCA_050117995.1 Anaerolineae bacterium | reverse complement strand
TTCATAGGCGTATGGCGGGTTGCAAGCGCCCAGGATACGGTAGTTGCGAAAGTCTGCATTCAGCTTTTTCTTGAGGGTGGCCTTCACGTCGATCTCGGTGAGGACGCCGAATCCCTCCTTCCCTAGCTCTTCGGCTACTCGCGCCAGGGCGTCTTCAAACGGCATATCCAACGTTTTGCAGAAATAGTAGCTCACTGCCCATCCTCTCTATCTGGCGATGATCCGTGGGTCTCCATGGACAGGCGAGCTTCAAACAATTTCCTGCACGCCATGCCACTCGTCGCGCAGGATACCCATATAGATGCGGTCCGTGCGCTGCCCATCGCGCAAGACCGCGCCCCGCATGCGGCCCTCGCGCTGAAAGCCTAGCTTCTCGTAGGTGTGCACCGCCCGCGCATTGGTGGCAATGACGTCCAGTCCCACCCGGTACAGGTTCAGCTCCTGGAAGGCGTAGCGCAGGATCACCTGCAGAGCATCGGTGCCGTACCCCTTGCCGCGGTATGAGGGCTCACCGATGCCAATGGCCAACTGTGCGACGCTGTTGCTCCACTCGACGCTGTGCAGGGCAACGAATCCGATCAGGCGGTCCTTGTCCAGGGTGCGCAGATGAAACTCAAGACGGTTGGGGTCGGCCTGGTCGGGACTGAGCCTGAAGGCGAACTCCTCCGCCGAAATGGGGCGCGCGTAATCGCTGTCTACCGCGCGCAGGTACCCCGCATCCTCGCTCCACCGCGCCAGGACCGCTGCGTCGCCCTCGGAAGGAGCCACCAGGCGCACCAGCCTGCCCCGAAACAGATTTTCGCTCTCAGACATGAGTGCTCTCCTTTACAGTGTCTGGCCTGGACACCCGGATCCCCGCCTGCGAACCCTGGTTGTGCACATCAAGGGCCATCTGGGCTTCCTTGGCAGTGCAACCCAGCAAGAGCTTGAATTCGCCGTCGCCCTTGTCCAGGTCAACAGTAACGATGACGCCGGTCACCCGGGCTTCCGTTAGGCTGCCGCGCCAGACGTCGATCCCGTCTCCGTCGGGCGCGCGTGTCTCTTCCAGGTAACCATAGTCCAGAGGATATCGCCAGGATCCGTGTCGAGGATGCGGTGAGCCTTTGGGACGATCGATGATCAGGGTGGATGCCTCTACCAGGCGGTCGACTGCGAGCCAGAAATCGCGATCTGCCATCATACTCCTTGCAGCCAGAATAGTCCCTGCCAGTGTTTGCTGGATCGATTGTACCACAGGGCGTGGGCAGGCGGAAATCTCCGCAGAGATGCGGATTGGAGCGTGTCCGCCCCATGTGTTATAATGCCTGCCGAATTCCGCTTTGAAGGAGTGCCAGCGCATGTCCGATCTCAAGTCGACCGGCGGACAGTCCGAACCGGCGACGCCCGCGCCCGCTAGCCCGACCCTAGGTGAGATGCTCAGCCTGTGGCTGCCGCTCGCCGCCAGCGTGATCATGATGGTGCTCGAGCCATCCACGATCAACATTGCCCTCGGGCGTACCCTTGATCCAGAGCTGGCCCTGGCTGCCTATGGCGTTGCCTTTAGCCTGGCCCTGCTGGTCGAGGCCCCGATCATCATGTTGATTGATGCCTCCGTTGCGCGCTCTGTCGATCGGGAAGCGTTCCGGCTCATGAGGCGCTTTGCGTTGCTGCTGGGCCTCATCGTCACCGCCATCGGCTTGCTCGTCTCATTCACGCCGCTCTATACCTTGATCGTGGAACAGCTCATGAATATACCGGCCGATGTCGCCGCACGGGCACGCCCGACGACGCAAATTCTGTCTTTCTGGCCGCTGCCCATCGGCTGGCGGCGCGCGCATCAGGGCGTGCTGATCCGTGCCAACCGCACGGGCATGATCACAGTGGCGACCGGCGTTCGGCTGCTGACGCTGGCTGGTGCCCTATTTGGCGGGCTGCTACTCCTGCCTGACCAGGGATCGGTCATCGCCGGCGTGGCCATGGACATCAGCGTGACGGTAGAGGCGGCCCTCATCACCCTGGCCACCCGGCCCGTACTCCGGGAGGGAGCCTTCAGGGCCGCCCGGCAGCACGAAGAGAGCCCGCGTACCATGCGCGATCTGTGGCGCTTCTACCGGCCCTTGCTCGTGACAACTATCTTGCGCCAGTCGTCCCGCCCCATCCTCAACACCGGCATCGCCGCTGCCGCGATGGCCCGGCCCTCGCTTGCCGCATGGCCCGTTACCTGGGGATTCGCGATCCTGGTTGCTGGCCCGGCTTGGAGCCTGCAGCAGTTGACAACCGCCCTGGCTGAGGACGAGGCTGCCTACCGGCGCGTCCGCGCCTTTTCGATGGGGCTCAGCGTTCTCTTTGCCTGTCTGCTGGCGCTGACGGCCTTCACACCTCTGTATGGCCTTGTGATGGGCGGCGTCTACAA
The DNA here is from genome assembly GCA_050117995.1 of Anaerolineae bacterium. Lineage (GTDB taxonomy): Bacteria > Chloroflexota > Anaerolineae > JAAYZQ01 > JAAYZQ01 > JBFFCR01. Next base: position 3,926 of record JASFLR010000192.1, on the reverse strand, counting down.
CCTGTCTCCTCAACTGCAAAAGCTGGCACGGCCTGCCCTGCAGTTGATGGCAGTCTATCCATTGCTTATGGGCGGACAGTCGCTGCTGCGGGGGGTGGCCATCCTAGCGGGCAACACAGGCCTTGTGCGCTCGGCGATGACGGTCAATGTGCTGGTGCTGGCTGGCACGCTGCTGGCGGGAGTGCGGCTCTTTGCACTAAGCGGCGTGCTGCTGGCAGCGCTGGCCGTGGTGGCTGGGGCGGTGGCTGAACTGGCCTGGCTGCTGTGGAAGCGCGGTAGCTGACCTCGGGCGCTATCGGTCGGCGCAGGGATCCCAGTCCTCACCAAGGATGATGCGGATGCCTACCGTGCTTGCCGGATCGGACTGGTACTCCAACGAGGAGGGGAGCAGGTCCAGCGACTGTGCCGCAAGCTCTGCCACGTCCTCGTCTGCGTTGAGCACGATCACCCGGGACTGGGCATAGTCCTGGCGGTCAGCCATGCCTGTGCCGCTGATCTGGAAGCCCATCCAGCTGAGGCTCGTGGCGGCCAGGCGGGCGGCCTCATCCTTCCAGGTTCCGTTCAGGACCTGAATCTGCGTCTCGCTGACCCGCTCCAGGAAGTCGAAATCGATCGGTCCGTAGAAGCCGTTGAGAAGTTCTTCGATCTCGTCGTTCAGGGGCAGCAGCACTTCGTAGCCTTCTGACGTGATCCAATTCTCCGTCTGCCATGGTCCTATCGACTGGCTAAAGATATAGTTGGGCTTGAGCTGGACGGCCAGGTAGCCGAGGGAGAGGACCTTGTCCAGAGGGAGGTCGGTTTCAAAGGTGCCAGCCATCGCCATCCACAGGGCTGGGATCTTGGTGATGATGTCGCTGCTCTTGGCCTTGCCCCACAGGGCCATCAGCAGCTTGCGCTGGCGGCGGCTCCGGTCAAAGTCGTTGGTTGTGATCCGCGACCGGGCGTAAAGAAGCGCATCCTCCCCGTCCATGTGCTGGATGCCCGCCTCCATCTCGATATCGGGCAGCGGGCATTCCACGTCGATGTCGACGCCACCGACAGCGTCAATGATCTCGATAAATCCGTCGAAATCTGCCCGCACATAGTACTGGATAGGAATGCCCAGGTTCTCGTAGACAGTTTGCTTGACCAGCGCGGGACCGCTGCCCTCCTGCGCTAGCTCGCCCCACATGTCCGCGCTGTTGATGCGTTCGTAGCCATGGCCCGGGATATTTACCCACAGGTCCCGTGGGATCGACAGCAGTCGGACCACCTTGCGCTCCGTGTCGACCGAGACCACAATCATGGTGTCAGTGCGCCAGGTGGAATCATCCTCGCGCTTGTCACTGCCCAGGAGAATAATATTGACATAACGGGTGGCAAAGGCGACTTCGACCGGGTCTGCTGGCGTCGGCTGAGTGCCGGGTAGAGGCGTAGCGGCGGCTATGCTGATAGCGAGGGGCGGCGGCACGTACAGCACCTCCTCCAGCCTGATGACGTCTGTGCTCAGGCAGTTCACCAGCTTGAGGGTCTCTACATCAGTGTCATACTTCTGTGCCAGCGAGAAGAGGGTGTCCCCTTCCGCTACAGTGTGGGTAGTCCAGTCGTCTGGCGCTGTGCAGGGTGGTGGCGTGACAGCCGTAGCCAGCGGAGTGGGCGTGCTGGCCGGGTCGGACGTGAGCTGGGCGGCAACTGGTGTGTCAGCTTCTTCCCCGTCCCCGCCAGATAGGAGTGCGATGGCCAAAATGATGGCCGCGAGGACCGCGGCGAGGATGATGGCCCATGTCAGCCGTCCGGGGCTGCGACGCCCACTGCGGGTCTGTGCTTGCCCGCTGTTCCTGCTCATGCTCTCCTCTCTGTGGTGCGCCAATAGAGATGAGAAGATTATAGCATACGCCGGTCCAGGCTGCAAATCCGCTAAAAGGCAGATAATGTGCGAGTCAGCGGCAATTCTGCGAGCTTTGCCACCAGAGTTGATCCATGGCGCACGCCGCCACTTGGAATCTGAGAACCTGTCATTGCGAGGCCGCCGCAGGCTGACGAAGCAATCCGCAGCTTCTCAGAATCAGGCTGCGCCTCTCGCTTGCGAGAGGCCGATGCCTAAAGGCAGGGCATCCCGCAACGAAGAGCCTCCTCGCTAAAAGCTGGTCACTGCCTCGACGGACACCGGCGGGTAGATCTGCTGAGGCTTGGGCGGCATGGGGTTATAGACCCAGTTCACCCGGACGCTGCCAGAGCGGATCCCGGCCCTCCGTTCCAGGCCAAGATACTCGCCGCGCATCAAGACGTCCTCCATCTGCAGCGACATACCGAATACCGCCACCGTGGCCCCCTCGGGGATGGCGCCCAGGTCTTTGCCGTAGGCGCCGGTGGAGTAGATGATCTCCTCGCTGCCGCCAGGCATGGCCTGGATGGCGGGCACGATCACCGGGTACCCATCGGGACCGGCGTAGGCGATGAATTTCAGGTTGTCCAGCTTGTTCATCAGCTGCTGCGTCCACAGGTTCAGCACCGGCTTCTGCCCTCGCCGCGAGGAGAGGGCCCGCGCGAGCATGGTCTGGACGGCAGCCAGGATCACGCGGCCCATCGGCAGCGGCTGGCGGCCCGTGTGCGCCACCAGGTCCAGAAAGTAGACGGTGTGGACTCCGAAATAGGCATTGTAGCGGAACATGGGGGTGTTGTTGTACATCTCGAACTCGGGGCCTTGCGTCGCTGTGTGGGTAAAGGTGGCCCTGCCCCGCCAGAGTTGCCTGTCGAGGGTCATGATCAGCCAGCCAACCCTGGGATCGCGCTGCACATGTGCTTTGCTCATGCCCTCGCTGAACTGGCCCCATATCAACTGCGTGGGTGAGTTGGCCTGCAGGCTGGAGAGGAGTGTGAGATGGGGCAGGCCCTCCTCGTTAAGCGTCGCCACCAGGCCGATCTTCATGGTGGGGCTAAAGGCCTCGATCTCCTCTGGCGAGAATCTGGTCAGCGCGTCCTGTTCGCTCATTGGCTGCTCCTGGCCTACACCTGGTGCGCCTCGCGGGCGATGATCTCGTTTTGCAGCTCCTTGCCGATGCTGGTGAAGTAGGCGTTGTATCCTGTCACCCGCACCAACAGGTGTTTATAGTCCTCGGGATGGGCCTGGGCATCGCGGAGCATGTCGGCGTCGATGATGTTTACCTGCAAGGCAGTCCCGCCGTTTTCCACGTACCCGCGCAGAAAGGCCTTGAACTTGTTCCGGTGCTCCGGGTCGCGGATGAGCGACGGGCTGAAGGTCATCGTATGGCTGCCGCCGTTGGGCAGCGAGTTGTAGAACCCGTCCCAGTCGCCGCCGTTGCCGCCCGTCGCCTTGCCGCCCAGCGCCTTGCCCACCGAGTTGACGTTCGCCGTCGGCCCTTGCGTATCGGCACCGTTGGAGGGGCAGAGTGCGTTGGACAGGAACTTGCCCTTGGGCCGCCCGTCGGGGCTCGCCGGCAGGACAAAGCCGTCAGACACCCAGTAGTTCCAGCTCAGCATACCGGGGCGGAACTGGCGGCCTGTGATGCGGCTCTTGTGCGTCCAGGTCTCTGCTGTCCACAGGTCCATCACCTGCCGGGCCACCTCGTCGGCCTGGTCGTCGTCGCGCCCGTACTTGGGCGCCCGGTTCAGCGCCTGCGCCTGGAGCGCCTCGTGGCCCTCCCAGTTGTCGCGCAGAGCGTCGATCAGCTCCTGCATGGTGCACAACCCCTTGTCAAAGACTAGGTACTTGACCGCCAGCAGCGAATCGACGGTGGTCGCATAGGTCACCGCCTCTATGGTGGCATAGTACAGCTCTGGACCGCCCGCGGTGATATCCAAACCCTTCTCAGCGCAGCCGCGGACCAGGCAGGAGAGGTAGGGGGTGGGCGAAAAGCGCGCCACCACTTCCTCGGTCTGCTCGAACAGCTCCACAATCCGGCCCAAGATGAAGCGGGTCTGCTCGG
>JASFLR010000191.1:0-6338 GCA_050117995.1 Anaerolineae bacterium | reverse complement strand
CGCCTCGTGCCCGCCGAACTGGCGGTTGCCCACATCGATCTGGCCCCCCTCCAGCTTGCGCGTGTCCGACGGCTGCCGCCCGTATATCATGACGATACCGGGGGCGTCCGCCGGGACGGCAAAGGCGACGGCATAGTCCTGGTCCTGCTCGGAGAGCGCCCGTGTGGGCATGACGATGATCTCGTGCGCGTTCAGGGCGCCGGTCTGGTGGAGCTTGGCGCCGCGCACGACGATGCCGTCAGGCTGTCTGTCGACAATGCGCACGTACAGGTCCGGATCAGCCTGCTGCGAGGGGCTCAACCGGCGGTCGCCCTTGGGATCGGTCATCGCGCCGTCAGCCACCAGGTCGCGCTCCTGCACGTACTGCAGGTAGCGGCGGAACCTGGCGTGGTACTCTGTCCCCGATGCCTCGTCCATCTCGCAGGTCACAGAGTCCAGCGCGTTGAGGGCGTCCATACCCACACAGCGCTGGAAGCAGCAGCCAGTCATCTGCCCCAGGCGGCGCTGCATCTTGACTTTGGTCACCAGATCCGACGGATCCTGGTGCAAGTGGGTGAAGCGATTGACTTGCTGCCCTGTAATGCTAGAGGTAGCTCGCGCCAGATCGCCATCGGGCATCTGGGCAAGCTCGTAGGTCATCGCGCAGGCATTGAGCGACGGCCGCACCAGCGGGTGATCGACCAGATTCTCGATCTTCTGGCCCATGATGAATACGCGCTTTTTCATGGCCCGCAGGCTTTCGATATACTCTTCCCTGATCATCAAGGTCATAGCGATCCTCCTGGCAATGTGACCCCCTGAAGGTCCACGGGCGCGCTCCATAGCATTGGTGCCGGCCTAGCCCCTCATCGGTACCGGCAGTAGTCGAATGCAGGCTGAATAGCCCCGATTTCCATCATACTGCGTGCCCGCCCGGCTGTCAACTCATCTGCTACCTGCATGCGGGCCGGACGAGACGGTAGAGGGCTGTGAAATAGGCCATATGGCCAATGGCCAGATTCTCCAGGTGCCTGATGCGTCCGCTGCGCCCTTATCCTATAATGAGAAAGCATCGCTCCTCCAGGGGAGGCAGCTGATTTTTCTCGTGTCGGAACATAGACGGACAGGCTACGATTCGCCTGCAGGTCGCGATTGCTCCTTGTTTTTCATGGGTTCCCATGCCAGTCATGCTGTGCCCAGGTCCAGGAGCCAAATCAGCGGGAGGAAAAGAAACGTGAGTATACAGCCGTTCGTCCACAAAGAGATCGAGGCGATCCAGATCGCCAATACCAAAATCGTGGTTGAGAAGCGGGCGGATATAATGCCCCTGTTCGAGCCGCTGCGTCAGGCCTGCGGCGATGCCATCTGCGGGCCGGCAATGGCCATCTACCACTTTGGCGCGGTAAAAGAGGGCTTTCTCGTCGAAGCGGCCTTTCCAGTGAGCTGTCGTGTGGAAACGGGGACGATTCACACCCGCCAGCTCGAGGAGGCGCGCGCCTGGACCGCGATTCATCACGGCCCGCTGGAGACGATCCGGGAGACGACTACGGCGCTGATCGAGCACACGCGCGCCCGGGCCGGAACCATAGGCGGGCAGCGAGAGATCTACCTGGTGCTAGACCTGGACCACCCTGAACAGAACGTGACCGAAATCCAATTCACCCGGCACGAGTGGGATCGTCTGCTCGCAGAGGGATTGGAGAGAAATCTGGGCGACAAGGCCCGAGCACAGGTCATGGAAGGAATCGAGCAGATCGCACCCGAATCATCCCAGGAGATGTATACGGAGTGGATTCGAAGCGCGATGGACACGATAGACTCGCTGACCGACGATGCTGAGGAGAAGTATCAGGTATTGTCCTGCTGCGCGCACGTCTTCCCCGAGGAGCGTATCGCCTATCTGCGTTCCGTGTACGAGCAGCGTCGTGATATCGACGATGTGCTGAAGGAGATGTACCAGGACCCTGACTGGTACGAGGATCCGGTTCGCACCGGCAATGTCCTCCATATGGGCAAAGTCCCCTATGACCCCAACGGATACGAACACGGAACCACTGCAGTCGAGCGGCGGAAGGCCTATTGTCACTGCGCCTTCGTGAGGCCGTTTCTCGACGAGGTGCCTTCCAGAATGTCGCCCACCTTCTGCTGGTGCGGTTCGGGCTGGTACCGGCGCTTGTGGGAGGGGATCCTCGAGCAGCCGGTAAAGATCGAGCACGTTGAGACCCTGCTCAATGGGAATGACCAGTGCACGCTGACGATCACGCTTCCTCTGGCTTTGGAAGGAAAAATGAGGCCTGAACGGGCCAGCTAGAGCCTCTCCTGAAGAGGCTTCCGGCTCAGTGATCTGCGAACATCACCATTCATCTGCGAGGAGCAAGCGAATGAAAGAAAAGATCGTCCTTTCAACCATCGTCTACCCCGTCCCGTCATCGGAGGCGAACGTTTTGCTCCTGGCGGAAAGTATCCGCGCCTTCGCCGGCGCCCTATCTCGAGCCACATTTTGGTGCTATGTCCCGAGCTATGGCAAGGAGGTGTCGCCATCCACAAGAGGCAGGTTGCGCGAGCTGGACGTCGATCTGATCCCCTTTGCCATTGACAGAGCCGTCCTGCGATTTTTCTTCACCGCCGAGATCACGGCAGTCTCACTCGCCGAGTCCAGGGCACGCCACCAAGCTGAGCTCCTGGCATGGGTGGATGCGAACACGATTGTCTTACAAGAGCCCAAGGATTTCCTTCTGCAGAGGGATAAGAGCCTGGGCTTCCGACCCGTCCATCACACCCTGGTGGGCTCTCGCTGGGACGAACCGCTGGATCCCTTTTGGGCCCTGGTCTATGACAGCTGCGGCGTCTCGCTAGATCGCGTTTTTCCCATGACGGCGCACGTGGATGGGGAACGGATCCGGCCCTACGTTAACGCTGGATTGCTGATCGTGCGCCCGGAGATGGGCCTCCTGCAGGCATGGTACGACAGATTTTTCCAGGTGTACCAATCCCCCGAGTTTCAGCAGTTCTACGAGCAGGACGGGCGCTATCCTATCTTTGCGCACCAGGCGATCCTGACAGGCGTTCTACTATCAGCCCTGGCACCGGATGAGATGCAGGAGCTGCCCCCGACGTACAACTATCCTCTCCACCTGTACGATGAGGATGTCACCGATTGCCGACCCGCGCGACTTGAAGAGCTGGTGACCTGCCGTCACGAAGGACTAGCCAGCGCCGTCGAGGTGATAGACACAATCCCCGCTGAGGCTTCACTCAAGCAGTGGCTCACTGAACAGAAGTCCGTAGAACCGGGGAGGTCTTGAGACAGCCCCATCTGCGCGACGCCGGAGGGCCACCACTTACCAAGCCGCAACCGGGCGGACCAGGTCCCCTCTTGACTCACTCGTGAGCGTCCAAGTCGACGTGTAGATGGGGCTCTACTTCCCGAGCTGCGAGCGCGCGGCGAGCTTGAGGGTACAGCAGGCCCGCCAATAGCCACTCGCATAGCAGGGCTACGGCAGCAGCCGCCCAGTAGCTCCAGCGCGGGATCAAAGCCACGTTCAACACAACATTCACCACGCCTACAGCCATCATAACCACCGTCACCCGACGCTGCCTTCCAAGTGCGTAGAGCACGTGTCCGCCCAGCAGATAGAGAAACATGGCTGGAACTGCGCAGATCAGTAGCCGAAAGGGAAGAACAGCCGGGGCATAGTTGCCCTCGCTGCCATAGACGATCGTCATGAGGAGTGGTGCAATGAGCATCCCGGCGGCTGCCAGCAAGAGACCTGCAACAACCATGATCCAGCTAGCATTGCGAAACAGGCGAGACAAGCCTTGTCTTCCACCAGGGCGCGTAGAGAGACGTGACATTTCGGGAAACAGCGCCTCTAGCACGCTGGCCGGGAGCAAACCCACAGCCTCCCAGAGCTTGTATGCCGCAGCGTACCAGCCGGTAACAATCTCACCCTGCCACAGGCCAAGCAAGACCAGGTCGATGCGCGTATAGATCACAGCGGCAATTGAAGTCAACGCAAAGGGATAAGACTCGGCCAGGCAGGCGCGCCAAGCGGTGGGAGCCCAAGGAAAATGCCGGAGGACGCGCCAACGCCACGTTACGACAGCGTACATCAAGACGCCAAGCAAACTGGCACCGAAGGCGGCAAGCAGCACGCCCAACACACCAAAGCCTACCCTGAGGGCCAGAAACGATACAGCCACCGCGACCAGACGGACGACCATGTCGATCCCACCACTGATCTCCATACGCTGGCGGGCATGGACAAGTGCCCGCAGGATACCCATGATTGCCTCTGGCAGCACGAGCAGGGCGCCAATCGGTAGGAGACGGCGGGTCTCCGCTGGAAAGGGTGCGAAGGTAGCCAGCGCCAACAGCCCGAGTGTACCGGCAATCGACAACACCAGTCTAAGGGATAGCACGGTGCCAAGCAAGTTCCTCTGGCGGTCCAGGTCGCCTTCTCGGGCCACCTCTCGGGTCAAGAAGGTCGTGAGCCCTAGATCGAACAGCGCACCAGCGAAACCCACAATGGTGAGGACCAGCACATAGCGCCCCAAACCCTCAGCACTCTCGTACCGGGCGACCAGCGCCACCAACACCATGGAAAGGAGTCTGACCCACACCTGGGCCAGAAAGCGGGCAAGGGCGTTCTTGCCCACACGTAGCAAGGTCGGTGACTCGTTGTTCACCGGCTAGCTTCCAAGAGAGTCAGAAAGTCGAACTGCTGCAAGAAGGCATCGTGATCCAGTTGGAGTCCATCGGCTGTCCAGATCCGCACTTCTTTCACCACGCCCGGCCCCTCGTAGTACAGGTGGCGGGGTCCGATTGAGCGTTCAAAGGCAGCCTGCAGGCGAAGCGTGACCAGATCGTCAGGCAGGTAGTCCAGGCTGACGATCGTTGCGTCACGAAACTGGGGGATGCCCCAGATGCGATACTGTCCCCAGGATGTGTATGCCGGACGTCCGCTGTAGTACCAAATCTGTGAGGCGATGCTATAGTCCAGGGAAAAGACCAACTCGGGGGATTCCGCCAGTAATGGTCCAAACTCGCGCCAGCCAGTGGCATCCCGGCGAATATCGACAACTGCGCTGCTCTGCGGACCGTTCGACGAGTTTGACAGGCCAAAGAGTGTCCCCACACCATAGACAGCCGTCACAGCCACCAGAACAACCAGCAAGAGGGCTATCCCTTTCTGCCACGGGCTTTCTAGCGCCGCGGGCCAGCGCGCATCGGCCAGGAGAAGCAACAGGACCAAGCCGCTACTCAGATTGCGGGGGCTATTAGCCGGACTGAGGAGGACTGGCAGCAAGAGACAAAGAGCAGTCAGGCCCAACAAACGCTCGGAGGACCGCCGCAGCCGTCCCAGGCCCAGAAGTGCCAGCAACACCAGTGGCCAGGAGAGGTAGTCAAGAGCGTGGTATACGCTGCCCACGAATGAATACTCACCGGTAAGACTGAAACCTGCATGTTGGAGCTGCCAGCGAAAGGATGCCCAATTATTCGCCGCATTCCAGACCACTACTGGCAAGAGGCCAAGCGTAGCCACGGCGATTCCCAGCCAGAAACGCCGTTCCCGCAGAAGATGGCGGTGATCGATCAAGATCGCGAGGACCAAAGCCACGGCATAGAGATAGGCACTGTACTTGGTATTGAAGAGCGCGGCCAGGCTGAAGCCAAACGCCGTGACCATCACCAGCCGCGGAGGACTGTCTTCCCTGGTCAAGCGCCAGAAGAAGTATAGATTGAGGAGCAAGAAAAAGAGGTGTAGTGCATCGGTGTACACGAAGCGAGCCGTCAGCAGATAGGGAGCCCCCACGGCCACGAGTAGCGCTGCGCCGAGGCCGGCCCTCCGGGAAACCATTTGCGCGCCTAGAGCCCAGACAACTGCGATACAGCCTGCGCCCAGCAGTGCATTCAGCCAACGTACACCTACCTCGCTCGATCCCCCCAGCGCGGTGCTCAGCCACGTCATCACGGCAACACCTGCTGGGTGGTCAAAGTAGGCCCAGTCGAGGTGACGGGACCACAGCCAGTAGTAGCTTTCGTCTCCGATCAGGGGCAATGCTCCCAGTCGCCAGAAGCGCAGAACCACCCCCAGTAGCATCACAGCCACCACGGATAGCCACTTTTGGCTGGCAATCCGTCTAGTCACGATCTGGAGTCTCGACTACAATATCATATTGGAAGCGAGTCAGCGGGGGCTCAAGCTCCAGGTCGATCCCGGTCCAGGAGAGGGCGTACACACCCACCCAATAGTACTGCTTGTATCGCTCCCGGCCATAGTACCTGGGACTGTCCTGCTCGGTTTCCACACAGAACCGCACCGATCCATCCTCAGCGACGATGCAACCCGTGCGGG
>JASFLR010000190.1:0-6362 GCA_050117995.1 Anaerolineae bacterium | reverse complement strand
CCCGCGGAATAGGGGTCCAAGCCATTCGCGTCCCCACCTGTCAGGTGCAGGCCCTCCAGGGTGACGCTCACACCAGAGCCGGTGGCAAAGATGACACGGCCCAAGCCTTCTGCATCGAGTATTGTGGGGTAAGCATCGGGGTCAGGCGGCTCGTCAAAGCTGTCGCTATATCCGCCGCGTACAGTTAGCGACTTGTCGATATAGACCACCTGGGACAGACTTCCATAGCTGTTGACACCAGCGTAGGTGCCTGCCCCCACCTTGATGATATCGCCAGGGTCAGCCACGTCCACGGCGTACTGCACTGTGCCGCAGGCCTCGTCTGGATCAGTGCACACACCGGCATCAGTCCCACCAAATGCCACATAGCGTATGGTTGAGGTCTGTGCCTGGGAGGGCTGGCCTGAGAAGATCAACAAGGCTACCATCGCGACCACACACAAGGTCAGAGAGAAGATCAGAGCCGGAACCTGGCGATTCTTCACAGCGCACCTCCTGGCTGGCTAGATTGCTACGAGTCTCTACACCGCAACGGGGCGGGAGCCTGTTGGTCAGACATGCTGGTCTGTGTAGTTCCAGATAGCAGGTGCAAGGCTGGGCATCGAAGTGGAGCCAGTTGGTAGCGAAGCTTGTCCCCTTGACCATTCTAACACATCGGTGTGGATGGGGCAAGGACTGGTTGGGGTGCAGTTCCTGGAGGCACGGTGGGGAGCTGCCGCACGAGCGACATCTGCGATGGTGGTGGTTTTGGCAGCGGGTAACTGTCATGGTATAATACAAGATGGTCTGGTCTGGAATGGGGATACAGGACGAAGGGGGAGTTCATGTCGCATCCATTTGAAGTTGGCAAGATTTATCGAAATAGGATTGGCGAGTACACCGTACAAGAGATCGACGGCGACCGCATGACCATCCGCTACGAGGATGGGAAGACGCTAAAGACGACGGTGAACATCCAGGCGCGCATCTGGGAGAATATCCAGTTTGAGCACCAGATGAAGATGGCCGAGGAGCGCAAGCGGCTGGCGGCTGAGGAGAGAAAGGCAGCCAGGCGACGAGCTGCGCGCGCCCGGAGGGAGCGAGCCAAGCCTAAATTTGCTGGCTTTGAGGAGAGCGACTTTGTGCCGAGAAAGCGGGGACTTGCCTGGAGGACCCGAAAAGAGCTGGGTCGCGTGCTGGCCTACGAGCTTACTGAGCATCTGGAGGGCGACTTTGGCTACTGGATCGTGCCGCGCCGCTCCCAGGTCCACATCGCCTACAAGGAAAAGTACGACAAAGAGACCCGTGAGACCAATGCCGCATTCCTCGTTGCTGCTGACGAGGAGGGCTTGTCCTACGGCTTTACCGTGGGCAAGCCGGCCGGCAAGGCAAAGGCAGCATGGCCCTGGCAGGCGCTGGTAGATAGCCTGGAGAAGACCAAATCGCTGACCGAGGCGCTGCACGAGGCGCTGAAGGAGAACGACCTCCATCTCGATGTCTGGGCCATGAAAAAGAGCTTCACTCAGGTGGCGCGGATCACGGCCGAGGGCAAAGGGTTCCTGCGCGAGTACGAGGACGCCGAACAGCAGGTCTCGGAGAAGCTGAATGGCGAGGAGCTGGCCGAATACCTCAAGGCGGTCACGCCGACCAAGCGATGCGAGATGCACGTGCGCAAGCGACTTTCGCCAGAAGAAGCGGTCAAGGCCAGCGCGCCGATATCAGAAGAGATCCTGACAGTCATCAAGGCCCTCCTGCCGATCTACGAAGCCAGCGTGGCAAAGCAATAGCGTGAAACAACTGCGCGGCACGCCACTCAAGCGTTTCTTGCGCGTCCTACAACCTCCGACAGCCACCGATCTGGCAATTGTCTGCCAGAGCGTGGCCTATCCGGTCAACGTCGGCTCGATCTTTCGCATCGCCGATGCGCTGGATGCATCAGAGGTGGTGCTGACCGGTATCACTCCCACGCCGCCCAACCCCACCATCACCAAGGTCGGCCGCAACAAGGACCAGCGCGTACCTTGGCGAAGCGTGGTGCGCCCCGAGGCCGCGCTGGAAGAACTCAAAGCCAAAGGATACTGGATAGCAGCGCTGGAGATCACTGACGACTGCCAGCCCTACTATGCCGTCGATTACCCGCCGCGGGTGGCGCTGGTCCTGGGAAACGAGGATCACGGAGTCACACGGGCCTGCCTGTCCCTGTGCGACGCGGCAGTGTTCGTCCCCATGTATGGCAAAGGCCGCTCGCTAAATGTCCACGTGTCGCTGTCGGTGGTGGGCTACCACCTTCTGCACCGTTCTGCGTATAGGGTAGCAGCGAAGGAGGTGGGATCATGAGCGACATCATCGACAAATTGGTAGAGGGCGCCGGCCAGGTGATCTCGGAGGTGGACAAGGGCGGGCAGATCCAGACCGCCATCTCGGGCATCCGGCAGCGCATGGCCGAAGCCGACCGCAAGCGGCGGGTGGCACGGGTCAAGCAGGAGATCCAGGATCTGAGGGCGCAGGAGGCGCAGGCTATCAACGCGCTGAGCGCCCAGGTGCTGGCCCTGTACGAGGCCGGCTCGCTCCAGCAGCAGGAGCTGATCAGCCTGTGCAAGGGCGTGGACGAGGTGCGGCAGCTGGTGCAGGAAAAAGAGGATGAGCTGGCGCAACTCCAGCCTCCACCATCGCAGCCTGCACCGCCTCAGCCGGTGGCTGCGCAGCCCCAGCCCGATCCGGCGGCGCGCTGCCCGAGTTGTGGCGTGGCAGTGATGGCCGGCGCTGACTTTTGCCAAAGCTGCGGCAGCTTGCTGGTACAGGAGGAAGCGTCGCCACCCATGCATTTCTGCGTCCGCTGCGGCGCCGAGTTGCGCCCGACTTCGCGCTTTTGCCCCAAGTGCGGAGAAGCTGTGCCACAGGCCTGAGCATAGCCATAGCCTGCCCCGCCTGTCGCCCCACCAGGTATCGGTGTGATACGCACGGGGTGGAGAGCGCTTCTGCCCATGCATCCTGCCGCGCGCTACCCATTGGAGCCGCGGCTTTTTGATCTGCGAAAGCTGTGCTATAATGGCCATCGGAGGTGAGCGATGGGCGCAGTTTCGTGCTTCTCCGAATCCAGTCTAGATCAGTTGCGGGAAATATGCGATCATGACCCGCGCGTGGCCGCGCTATATGCCTTTGACCTGCAGCGCAGCGGAGAGTGCAACATGGCTGCCGTCTATACGGAGACGCCTCCCTGGCCCGAGCGCCTGGAGTTGGAGCTGGCGGTGGCCCGGGCACTGGACATGGAGCGGGTAGAGCTCATCGACCTGCGCCGCATGCCCCTGATCTCCCGGTACGACGTCATCAACCGCGGAGAACCGATCTATGTCGGCGAGCCGGAGACTTTGGCCATCTTTATCGAAGAGACCATCGTGCGCTACTCGGCCTTCTACCCACTGCTGGAGGCCCTATACTGGCAGGTGGAGACCAAACCCCTGGCAGCAGACAAGCTACCATAGTGAGCAACCAACAGCCAGCGGATACCGGGCGCGCCAGAGGTTCCCGCCCGCCCGGTCGCCCCGGCTTTTATGCATCCCCAGGAGGATCCCTTTGATCGTCGCTACCCTACCCGTCGGCATGATCCAGACCAACTGTTATATCGCCGGTTGCCCCGAGACCAGGGAAGGCGTTGTCATCGACCCCGGCGGCAACCCCGAGCGCATCCTGGCTGAAGTGGAGCGCCACGGCCTCTCGATCAAGTACGTGCTGAACACCCACGCCCACTTTGACCACACCGACGCCAACGGGGCCATCGTGCGCGCTACAGGGGCGACGCTGGCCCTGCATCCGCTGGACCTGCCCCTGCTCCAGGCCTCTGGCGGCGCTGCCCTGTTTGGCCTGCAGGCAGACCCCAGCCCTGCGCCCGAGCTGGAACTCCACGACGGCGACGAGCTGGAGGTAGGCACCCTGTGCTTCAAGGTGCTCTACACGCCGGGCCACACACCGGGTCACGTCTGCTTCCTGGAAGAGGCCGAAGGGGTCCTGTTCGACGGTGACGTGCTGTTCCACCGCAGTATCGGCCGCACCGACCTGCCGGGCGGGAGTTACCAGCAGATGATGGACAGCATCAAGGGCGTGCTATATGCCCTGCCCGACGAGACGGTGGTCTACTCGGGACACGGCCCTGCTACGACCATCGGCGAGGAAAAACGACTCAATCCCTGGCTACGATAGCCAGTATAGGCCAGGACCTCGGTTCTGACCGGGCCAAGAAAAGAGATGCGTTTCGGCAGCCACCAGACAAGGCCGGGATGCCACAGTCCCAAGGCTAAGGTTCTCCATTGACCTCTGCCGCGGCCTGGGGCTCCGGTCATGGTGGCATATCCTATAGTATGCAGGAGGACACGGTGAGCGAACAGCATGAGGCAGTCATCGTCAGCGCCTGTCGGACGGCCATCGGCAGGTTCATGGGCACACTCTCGACCACACCCGCCCCTCAACTGGGGGCTATCGCCATCCGCGAGGCCGTTCAGCGGGCGGGCATCGATGCGGCGATCGTAGATGAAACCTTCATGGGGTGCGTGGTGCCCAACGGCATGGGCCAGGCCCCGGCGCGCCAGGCTGCGATCCACGGTGGCATTCCGCCCGAGATCGGTGCGGTGACCCTGAACAAAGTGTGCGGTTCGGGGCTCAAGACGGTCATGATCGCAGCGGGCCTCATCCGGGCGGGCGACGGCGAGGTGTATGTAGCAGGCGGTATGGAAAACATGAGCCTGGTACCCTACCACCTGTCCCAGGCACGGACCGGCTACCGGCTGGGCAACGGACAGCTAATCGACGGTGTGGTTCACGACGGGCTGTGGAGCTCCTTCACGGGCAAGCATATGGGCAACTCGGCGGAGTTCATCGCCGAGCAGTACGGGCTGACCCGGGAGGAGCTGGACGAGTACGCATACCACAGCCACCGCAAGGCGATCGAGGCCATCGACGCCGGGCGCTTCCAGGATGAGATCGTGCCGGTGACAGTACCCCAGCGCAAGGGGCCGGACCTGGTCTTTGACACCGACGAGAATCCGCGCCGCGATTCGAGCATCGAATCGCTGGCAAAGCTGAGACCGGCGTTCAAGGAGGGCGGCATCGTCACCGCCGGAAACTCGCCCGGGATCACCGACGGTGCGGCAGCAGTGGTGGTGATGAGCCGTCGCAAGGCCGATGAGCTGGGCCTCAAGCCGCTGGCCCGGATCACGGGCTATGCCCAGGCCGCAGTGGAACCGACGTGGCTGTTCATCGCCCCTGCCCACGCTGTGCGCCGCCTGCTCAAGGCCACCAACACCAGCCTGGCTGACTATGATCTGATAGAACTCAACGAGGCCTTTGCCGCACAGACGCTGGCCGATGGCCGGGAGTTGGAGAAGGACGGCTGGGACTGGGACAAGGTCAACGTGAACGGCGGGGCCATCGCACTGGGGCACCCCATCGGCTGCTCGGGAACCCGTGTGCTGGTGACGCTGCTGTACGCGTTGCGGGCCCGGGGATTGAAGCGGGGCATGGCGAGCCTCTGCCTGGGCGGCGGCGAGGCCGTGGTGATGGCGGTCGAGCTGGAATAGAGTTGCAGAGAGCCGGGGTCGCTGCCAGCCGGTGACCCCGGCAGCGGTGCACCACACCGGAGACGCTGATGACAGAACCTTCCCAACCCCGTTCCCAAGTCGGACACTGGCTGCTGCTGTCGATCATGGCGGCCTGGCTGGCTATGGTGCCGCTGGCGGTCGCGGCGGGGCTGCAGGGACTGAGCAGTAGCCCACCCGACATCCTGGTACAGCTCGGACTGGCTGCACCGGAAATGAGCGCTCAGCCAGAATGGGGCTTCGGTCTCTTCTCCATTGCACTGACACTGGGAATGAACTTGGTTCTTTTCCTCCCGGTCTACTTCGTCACCCGCAAACGCCCGGGCGAACTGGCGCACGTCGCGACAGCGCTGCTCATTTACATCACGGTTTTCCAGGCGCTCAATGCGCTGGCGCTGCTGCCCGGTGAGTGGGCGGTGGAGGGCCAGCCCGGAGCGCTGCCCGCCGGCCTGTTGATCTCGTCCGCATTGCGGCTGCTATTGGGTTCGGGGTTCCTGCTGCTGGGTCTGGGCTGGGTCGAGGCGAGAAGGCATGACCTGACTCTGGGCGCGGCCTGGCGACGGGTGGGACTGCGACTGTGGTTCAACCCGACGGCAGTCTGGCTGGCACTGGCCTGCGGGGCTGGCATTGTGTGGCCATGGGTAGTAGCCGGGTCGCTGGGCAGCCCCGGCACGACCGTGGCCAACTTGTTGCAGGCGCTGCCCAACGGCCTCAACGAGGAGATCCTCTTCCGCGGGTTTGTGTTTGCCTGGCTGTGGCGGGCATCGCGGGGCAGGACGCGAGCGGCTGTAGCAA
>JASFLR010000189.1:0-6379 GCA_050117995.1 Anaerolineae bacterium | reverse complement strand
CACCGTTTCGGTCACGGTAACCGTTGGTGTTTCCGGTTCGGGGTTGAGCAACCGCGGCAGGAAGATAATGGCCGCCGCTATGGCAATGATGGCGACGACGGCAAAGGCGATGATGCCGATGAGTTGCCGGCTGGAACGCTTTTCAGGGGCCCGCGCCGGTGGAGGCACCGACAACACCTCGGTGGCATCGGCGCCGCGCGCCGCGCGCGGAATTCCCTTCATGGTGATGGTGTCTCGCTCCGCCCGGCCTGGTACGTGGAAGGTAATCTCGGTGTCACCGATTGTAATGCGGTCGCCATGCTCCAACGAGTGTGGCGCCGTAACCTGGATGCCGTTGACCCGTGTGCCGTTGGCGCTATCGAGATCGGTCAGGATAACGTCCTCACCCTCGACATGAATCTGGGCATGGTGCCGAGAGGCCTTGAGGTCCATCAACTGTAGCTCGTTGTCCTCGGCCCGGCCAATGCCCAGTCTGCCGCGCAGTTCGATTTCCCGAACACCGCGACCGCTCTCCCTCACAACCAGGCGTGGAAACAGAAAAGGATCTACTAGCGTGCTTTCGCCCGTCATTTCATGCTCCTTGGACGACAGTATCGAGAGGCATTATAACATGGTTAAAGTCGCCCGGCAAATTGATGCACCATAGCCTGACTGGACGGACGGGCACGACTAGTTGCCCGTGTCGGATCCGACAGCTGCCGGTGCGATACTTTCTGGCGGCTTGGCGATCACCAGTAGTCGATGGGTCGCCAGGCCAATGGGGGTGCACGTGATTAGGGTCAAGCGCTCTTCGGGCATGTAGCCGATGAGACGGAGGTTCTCCTCTCGCTGTCTTGCAGAGGCAAAAGCCTCCGGCACGATCAGCCTCTGGGTGACGACGTATGGGTACTCGACGTCGCCGACATAGACCCTGATCTTGTCGCCAACGTCTACCTTGTTCAGGTCGCGGAATACCGAGCCCAGGATGTCCCGGTGGCCGTTGATCACAGTGTTGCCCGGATTGCCGGGATAAGCGGAGGTCTCGTGGAAGGCGCCAGCGTTGGGCACATCTGCCCAGACGACCCTGGACCCACCGACATCGTTGATGGTCTTGACGCCCACGGGCAAAACCGGGATGTCCAGGCCGATAGTAGGGATGGAGAGCCTGGTGGGAGGTGAATCAGATGGCTGCCGGATGGTGGGCGTGGGGAAGGTCAGCGCCGGTTCGGGAATAGGCGTAGGTGCGTTCGGCGTCGTGGCTGTCGCAATGGCCTCTGGCGTGCTCGTCTCAGGGGCAGGTTGCATGACAGCCGGCTGGGGCGTGGGCGTAAAGGTAGGGACCAGCGTAGGGTGTGGGGCAACTGCGCTGGACTCGGAGCCCTGGGCGACAGAGGCCGCCGCGCCCATGCCGGAGCCTATCTGAACCCGGTAGGCGATGACGTAGCCGACGAAAGAGCAGGCCAGCAGGATGGCCATGGTCAGCACAGCCACGACGAGCTCGGTGGCACTCCAGCGGCGGCGTACCCTCTTTTGCCTGAGCTGGCTCTTGTGCAGCTCGGTGTAGCGTGGTGCATCGGCTACCGGGGTAGCCGTGCTGGCGGCAGTCGAGGTGGTGATATCCGCGGTTGCCGCCGCTCTAAGCCGCCGGCAGCGACGATAGCCAGAGGTGAGACATACCTCGGCCTGATGCGCGCTTCCGATCCGCTCCGGTTGGCTGTGCAGATAGCAGCGGTGGCGAGGATTGGATACCACTACCACTTGGTAGCGGTTCCCGTCGAGGCCCAGATGAGGACATCGGCCAGCCACGATCAGGTCTCCTTGCGGCTTTCGCGCCGGCGGGCTGGCGAGGCGCTGGCTGCCTTTTCGGAGGTGGCTGTCCACCTCTTCAGGTGAACGAGCAGCACTGAAACGTCGGCGGGGTTTACGCCGGACAGCCTGGTTGCCTGCCCAACAGTGGCGGGCCGGACGGAGGCTAGCTTTTCGCGGGCTTCGGTGCGCAGGCCGACCAGCGTATCGTAGTCGAATTCGGGTGGTATGCGGCGGTCCTCGAGGCGGCGAAAGCGGGCGACCTCGACCCGTTGTTTCTCAATATACCCGGCGTACTTGGCTTCCATCTGGACCTGTTCGGCGACCTCGCTGGACAGGGGCTCCGGCGGCGGCACGAGGCTTGAGACCAGGGCATAGTCGACCTGGGGGCGGCGGAGGAATTGCAGGGCGTTGACACCATCGTCCAGGGTGGGCAGGCATTCCTCTGCCAGACGCTCGTTGAGCCCATTGTCGCTGGGGCGCAGCCACGTGCTCCCGAGTCGTTCCAGTTCTGCCTCTACGTGCTGCCGTTTGCCCTCTATGCGCTGGTAGCGGTCATGGGGCAGCAGTCCGGCGTCGTACCCAATCTGCGCCAGGCGAAGGTCGGCGTTGTCCTGGCGCAGGAGCAGGCGGTACTCAGCCCGACTGGTCATGATGCGGTAGGGCTCGTCGATGACTTTGGTGACCAGGTCGTCGATGAGTACGCCAATATAAGCCTGGTCGCGGCGCAGGATGATGGATGGGCATCCCTGCACCTTGAGCGCAGCGTTCATGCCGGCTACGAGGCCCTGGGCAGCGGCCTCTTCGTAGCCGCTGGTGCCGTTGATCTGCCCGGCGTGGAAAAGGCCCTCGACACGCTTGGTTTCCAGCGCTGCGCTCACTTGCTGGCAGGGCACGCTATCGTATTCGATGGCATAGCCGGGACGCATGATCTGAGCCTGGCGCAGGGCGGGTATGGTGTGAAGCATAGCGAGCTGAACCTCTTCGGGCAGCCCGGTAAAGAATCCCTGAACATAGACCTCGCCCGTGTGCCAACCCTCAGGCTCCAGGAAGAGCTGGTGGCGCTCCTTGTGGGGGAAGCGGACCACTTTTTCCTCAAAGCTGGGGCAGTAGCGCGGGCCGGCGGCGTCGATGGTGCCGGGCGCGATGGGCGAGCGGTGGAGATTGTCGCGCACGACTTCCAGGGTCTCGGGGGCGGTGTAGACGGAGTAGCATGGCAGCTGGGGCCGCCAGGCAGGCATCCGTTCCACGGGGTAGACGTCGTTGGGCGGCGTGCGCAGGAAGGCGGGCACGGGCAACTGCGGGCCGGCCTCGGAAAAGTACAGCGGTGCCTCGCTGCCCGGCTGGGGCGTGGTGAGAGAGAAATCGATGGTGCGAGCGTCAATGCGCGGCGGGGTATTGGTCTGGAGGCGGACCAGGGGAAATCCGATCTCGCGCAGGCTGGTGGAAAGGCGGTTGGCAGGGAATTCTCCAGCGCGACCTGCGGGCCAGTTCTGCTCGCCGGAGAGCACGCGCCCGGCAAGAAAGGTTCCCGTGGTGAGAATAACGGTCCGGCCGTGGTATTGGCGCCCTGTGTGGGTCACGATGCCGCGCACGCGGTCGCTCTCAACCAGCAGACCCTCCACGCGGGCCTGCTTCAGGTGGAGGTTGGGCGCGCTTTCAAGAGCGTGCTTCATATGTAGGGAGTAGCGCCGCTTGTCGGCCTGGATGCGCAGGGCCTGCACAGCGGGACCCTTGCTCTGGTTCAGCAGGCGGATCTGGATGTGGGTACTGTCGGCGGCGCGGGCGATTTCGCCCCCGAGGGCGTCAATCTCGCGCACCAGGTGACCCTTGCCCGGCCCGCCAATACTTGGGTTGCAGGGCATCTGGGCAATAAGGTCGAGGTTCATGGTGAGCAGCAGTGTCTGCGCTCCCATGCGCGCCGCGGCCAGAGCGGCCTCGCAACCTGCGTGCCCGGCCCCAACGACAATGACGTCATACGTCACTTTGGCAGTCCTCCAGAGATGCGCCCCAGACCTAGCCCGGTACCAAAATGCAGCAGGGAAGGCGGTGGGGAGCGGTTTGTACCACCCTTCCACTTCGATTATACCAGCAATCACAAGGTGCGGCAATAGTACTCTGGCACATGGTCTCGCCTTGCGAGGGGAGTTGGGATGGTGTGCGCTCAGGTGTTGAGCCACACGGCAAAGACGACGATGCCGATGCAGACCACGATGGCGAGGAGAATGATCAGTACAACTGCGATCCACCCGCAGCAGTCGATGATCCTTTCGGCTTGCCTGTCTGTATTCTCACCCATCAGGACAACCCTCCGGTCATCAATCATCTTGGAGCACCAATTGCATCGTGAGAGCCCCTCCGTAAGGGGCATAGGCCGGATCATAGCACACCCTGCTATCGCGCGAAATCGACCAGACGGCAACTCCAAAGATTTGCGCGCGCACGCCAACGACTGCCTCAATCCCTCGGGCGTCCTGGGGCATGCCCGAGCCCACCGGCGCAAGGCGGTTGCACTCCGCGTCCAGATAATAGCCATTGAGCTGGTCGTGTTCCTCGAGCCCGTTTATGGTGGCATAGTCCAGCATTGCGGCAGCGATCTGGTCCTCACTGATTGGCGAGTTCTGGATTGACGCCCACAGTCCCCTGGCACCGGCAAATGCTGCGGCATCAGCGGAATTCTGTGCATGGAGACAAGTTCTATGAATTGCAGGGTACGCGCTAGCAAGGGGGACAAGTAGCACTCCAGCGACTATGACCAGGATCGCGTCCCAGAACCACTTGCGCTTGCGCCGCCGGCTTGGCTTGCTACTATCATTCATTATCATAGTGCTCCCTGGCAGACACATACGTGAACGAGGCTTTGCACGACTGCCCATGCACCATCTGCAGCGCGTGCGACACGGATCGCGGCCAGCGTCAAAATATACTATCCTGGCTCGGTGTCCAAGTGCACTCTAGCGCCGGTAGTAGTCTGCGTAGTCGTTGACGAGGAGATAGAGGGGTGGTTCGTCCTCTTCGATGTCGGGGAAGCGGCCGAGCGGCTTGTGGAAGCGGTTGTCCTCCTTGTCGTCGTTGACTGCGGAGACTTCACCGACGAGCACGCGACTGCCCGTGCCCCAAAAGCTGTGATAGAGATAGGGTGGGAGGGTGATGCTCTCACCGGGCGTGAGGACGACGGTATCCCCGGCACTGACAGTGCGGCGCGCGCCGTCTGTGCTAACCGAGACGGGGCCTTGGGCCAGCTCGCCGTCGTCTGTCGCATTGTGGAGCCGGACTACGAGGTTGCCGCCCCCGCGATTGATGATGTCTTCGGTCTTGGCCCAGTGAAAGTGCATGGGCGTGACCTGGTTGGGGTCGACGATCATGATCTTCTCGGCATAGATCTTGCCCTGCTTGCTTCTAAGGTTCTCGGGGGTGCCGTTGCGCAGGGTAAAGAGAAAGAGGCCAAGATTCGGGTAGTCGCCCTGACCAAAGTCGGTGATATCCCATCCCAGGCCATTGTCGACGATCTCGCGGACCTCCGGGCCCTTGGCGACCCATTCCTCGGGGCTCCAATAGGCAAAAGGGGGGAGGTAGAAGGAGCGCTCTCTGAAGAATGCGTCAGCATCGTGCATGATAGTATTGATCCTGGAACGTTTCATAGGCCTTGTCCTCTTTCACTTCAATCGGCTGGTCACGGTGAATCCAGGCTGGGGGTGGGTGCCGGTGCCAATATTCTACCACACTTGCTGCACCCTGGGAACTGGGCACAGACCGAGCAAGGGCTTGGTTTGGGGTGTTGACCTCCTCACACCGATGGGGCAGTCCAGTACTGAGGGCAGCGGTGATAAGGGTTTGTCGGGCATCTGGATCTACAGTATAATGCTGCCACTTAAGATGATGGCAACCAAGTGGAACCTGATGGCCTCCAGTCCAAGGCCACAGGTCCTGCGTGGGGAGGAATAGGTTGATGTCCATCTTTCCTTTGCGCCGCCGCCTGGCAGAGATTGCGCGCGGGCGGCGCATTACCGAGATTCTGGTGCGCAACGGGTTGGGCTTTCTGGTGCAGCAGTTGGCGCTGGATCGCTTTGTGCCGCGCTTTCTGCGGCACCGTCCCATGCGCGCCGACGATGCGATCGGTCGCCTGACAGTGCCCCAGCGACTGCGCCGCACGCTGGAAGAGTTGGGGGCGACGTACATCAAGCTGGGCCAGCTCATGAGCGGGCGCGCCGACCTGCTGCCGCCAGAGTATATCGAGGAACTGTCAAAACTGCTGGATTCGGCTCCCCCGGTCGCCGGGGAAGAGATTCGGGAAGCGATCGAGCGCGAGTTGGGCGAACCGGTCGAGATGCTGTTTGCTTCATTCGACGACAGGCCGATCGCGTCGGCCTCCATCGGCCAGGTGCACCGGGCAACGCTATTCGACGGACAGGAGGTGGTGGTCAAGGTCCAGCGTCCGGGCATCGAGGCAGTGGTCGAGGCCGACCTTGACCTGCTGTTGCGCCAGGCCCGCTTCCTGGAGAGCCGCTCGGGCGTGATGCGCAACTACAATGTGATGGAGATCGCCAGCGAGCTTGCCCGCTCCCTGCGCGAGGAGCTGGACTACCAGGTGGAA
>JASFLR010000188.1:0-6387 GCA_050117995.1 Anaerolineae bacterium | reverse complement strand
TCTAACGGAGATGCTGATCTTCCAACTATTTGCCTTATATCTGCACAGAGTCAGCGCCAATAGATCTGTTATACAGACCCGGACATACTGGACGCTCGCGCCTGTGATGTACCTTGGGCTTGCACTGCCGTACCTTCTCAATCCATTCTACCAAACCGAGCATTTGGAGATCTATTGGTCGTCGTTCTTGGTCTGCGCCTTTACCATGGTTCTCGCCTCGGTGCTCAGTGCCGTTTCCGTGAGCAGAATGGATGCAGGATTGTCCTGGCCGAACAATCCATCCGTTCGACGATCAGGCATTCGAAGGCGCTAACTCATTTGGGTGATTGCGCGGAAGGCAAACGGATGAGAATATTCGGCCAGGACAGGTTAGCGGCGTCCAGATCAACCTAGGCCATACAATCCCTGCCGGTACCGGTCGTCAACAAGGACAACGGATGTCTCAACCTGCCTGGGCGATATCGACCAGTATTCTCGCAGGAGCCTATCCTTGTCCTTCTCGCCAACAAGCTTGAAGCCATGCTTCTGGTAAAACATGACAGCCCACGTGGCACCTCGCCACGTGCCAATCATGACGGGCTTGGTCGTAATCCCCAGCAGGTGCTCAAGTAGTTTGGAGCCAATACCCTCTCCGCGTCTCTCTGGTCTCGTGTATGCATGCCTGATGAGGGTTACGGGGCCTCTATCTTGGATGCCCATGACGGCGACAAGGGAAGCGTCCTCTTCATAGCCGTAGAAGACCACACCATCCGCTATCTCGGACAGGAGCTCGTCTTGGGGCATATATGGCTGATGATAGCAGTCATCCGGTATGTGACCTTCATAGGCACATGCGCTGTCATTGATGATTTCACAGATTGTTTCGATCTCCTTCTGCCCGCACAAGCGAATCACATTGACTTCTCCTCTTGAAACGTGAACAACCCAGAAGCTGCCCGCTCACCCGCTACCGCAGTTTGGGAGTGAGCACTTCTCATCGATCAGAACGCCTCCTCAGTATCAAGTCCCCATACTCCAACAACGGCAACTCAAGGGCACGTTGGTAGTGCTCCAATTCCTCGCGCAGCGAATCGACCGTGTTGCCTTCAGGGCAAACTGGGTCCTCGCTGCAGGTCCAAGGTTCTCCGTGTTCGTCGTAGAAAACCTCATGGATGGCGCATCTGCCATGCTTGAGAATCACTCGATACTTCCAAGTAATCAGGGCTATGCCTCCTAACCACCCGGTCGCCACTTCAATACTCGCACCTCGCAATTCAATTGCCCTCTGCACACCGGGCCGCACTTCCCAGGGTAGACAGGACTACCGGGGTGAATGCAGATATCATCGTGCCGGTAGAGACACCAGGCGCAGTATGCCTCGGGCTCATCGACCTTCCTGCGTCGGCGATCGGGATGCTGTCGCTTGGTCCAATAGAGGTAGCCGATCAAGCTTGCCAAAGATGCGCCAATCAGCAGAGCAATCAGCGGATCAGGCATGATAGATCCTACTGATTACTCGTACACTGTGCCGTCGGGCAGGGTCGCACCTTCAAGACTCTTGGCTTGGGCTAGTTGTTCTTGGTTCACGCTGGCTCCAGTCAGGTCGGCCTCGCGCAAGTCAGCCCAGTACAGGAGAGCCCCGCCCAGGTCGGCCTGTTGCAGGTCAGCCTCGCGCAAGTTGGCCCGACGCAAGTCGGCTCCGCCCAAGTCAGCACCAACCAGGTCGGCCCGTCGTAGGCTGGCCTGAGGCAGCTCGGCTCCGCAAAGGTTGGCTCCGTGCAGGTTGGCCCTGTTCAGGTTGGCCCTGTGCAGATTGGCCCCGCTCAGGTCAGCGCCGTGCAAGTCAGCCCGGCTCAGATTGGCCTTGTACAGGTCGGCTCCACTCAGACCTGCCCCGCTCAGGTCTGTTCTTGCCAGAGATGCGCGCTCAAAGCTCCGTTCCCCTGATGCATACCGTCTGACAATCTCTCGTTCATCCATTACCTTGTCCCTTTCGCCTACCCCGAGGTATGATAGTTCTGTACCGGGCTGCCGACCTTGCTGGGTGACTGCCAGCTCAGTCGCCATTGCAGGCTGACGCGAATGCTATCGCTCTTGATCCATGAGCCCCACCGCCGCCTCCGCCAGCGCCTTCACCAGATGCCGGACTTTGGCTGGAACCACCTCCACCTCAGCCGTGCCACGCTGAATCAACAGCCGGTCCCGGTTGACCTCGACGGCCAGGTCACCTCTCACCCGGATCACGCCCTTCGAGAGGGCGCAGTCCTCACAGTGCACAATGCCCTCGATTGTCAGATAGTAGGTCTGGCCTGGCCGAATCAGCCGATAGCATGCAAAGCAATGCTCTGGCTTGTCTGCCACGAAGCCAGGCTTGTCCTTGTTGGGTGCGGCTCATTGCGGCGGCTCCTTTCCTCTCGCAATGGGCAAGCTGTCCATCCGATACGTAGTCATTATAGACGCTCACGGCTTTCAGGGCAAGCCTCAATCACTGCTTCCGGATGTTGAGCCTGTGAAGTCAGTCCAACCTTGCACCATCGGCGGTCTATGGTATAATCTGAGAAGGTGGATTCCTCATTGAACCAGTGCATGGTGGCCATCACCAACCGATCGGCATGATGGGTGCTCAGCCTCGCAGGTTGGGCCTATCCAGGAAAGAGCCTCTTTTCAGCAGACAGCCCGGAGTGGGCGTACAAGCTATCCAGTGGAGGAGGGAAGGGCCATGACGCAGAGAATTCTGTCCGTTATGTGCTTGTTTGTCGTGCTTGCACTATTGATGGCACTCGCGCCATCTGTTTCGCCGGTCTCGATGGCCATAGGCCAGTCCGAGCTGTCCGCCGCGTCTTTGGATGCCGTTGGCCGGGCGCCCGCGCAGAGATCTCAGCGGGGCGAAGATCTCGGTGGCGATCCGTTGGCGGTGCAGCTAGATCTCGATGAGCCGTTTGGCTATGGGTTGTCGACGGCATGGGCAAATGGCAGCGAAGCATACGATCTGGGTTTCAACTGGGTCAAGGTATTTGATGTGCCTGCAGGACCACAGCCGACCAAGGTGCTGTACCGTGTGGAGGTAGATGCCTATAGCTGGTATTCACTTGATGTCTTCTACAAGCAGATGCGCCAGTTGGCCCTAAGCTACGGGCCGTATATTGACGCTTACGAGATCGGCAATGAGGTTAACACCTACGACGAGTGGGGACAGGCGCCCAATGCCGTGCGCTATGTCGACTTGTTATGCACAGCTCGATATGCTATCCGCCCCGTGGACCCAACTGCCCAGATTATCTCTGCTGGATTGGCACCCGTCGGCCGGATCGCTGACGAGTGGAATGGGCATGCAGGGCACGACGGATTGGTACAGGATGAACGCGAGTATTTGGAAGAGTTCCTCGACTACAATGGCCAGTTGTGTGCTGATGGTATTGGCTATCATCCGATGGGCTTCAGTGCCGACTATGATGCCGAGCCAGACATAGATGGTGGGACGCCAGAAACGGGCTGCTCTGATGGTTTCTGCTTTCGCGGTGTCGAAAAGATCCACGAAATCCTCGAGGAGCGCGGGCTTGGCGATCGGAAGATCTGGGCAACGGAGGTTGGCTGGATCGTAGATCCTCCAGAGGAGTGTATTGGGCATCCGAGTTGGGCAGGACGCTACTGGCAGATTGTGTCGGAAGAGAAGCAAGCGGAGAACTTGGTAGGCGCCTTTAGATACGCACGATTCCACTGGCCCTGGCTACAGGCTCTATTCGTATTCAACCTCGACTTTGTGACCGCACCCTGGTATCACGAGTGCGAGCAGATGCGCTACTACAGTGTCCATGGGCGGCTTGCTGCTGGTGCGCTTGACGCAATGCCCAAGTCTGTGCTGAGCATCTATCTGCCCCTGGTGCTGCGAGCCGAATGAGGTTCAGCAGGCACAGATGAGCGTGATGATACTCTGCCGGTGTGGAGCATTCAGCGACCGCGGCCACGGCCGCGGCTGAGTACTTGAATCCAACAAGGAGCTCGAAGAATGAAGCATGATCCTTACCTCTCGACCTTTTCGATAGTCGGCTACGATCCGCAGGCGAAGGAGTGGGGCGTCGCTGTGCAGTCCAAGTTCCTGTGCGTGGGGGCCATAGTCCCCTGGGCCAAAGCCGGCATTGGTTCTGTGGCAACTCAGTCCTACGCGAATGTGTCTTTCGGGCCCGAGGGC
Organism: Anaerolineae bacterium; assembly: GCA_050117995.1. Lineage (GTDB taxonomy): Bacteria > Chloroflexota > Anaerolineae > JAAYZQ01 > JAAYZQ01 > JBFFCR01. Next base: position 2,219 of record JASFLR010000188.1, on the reverse strand, counting down.
CTGGCCCTGATGGAGCAGGGTCAGAGTGCGCAGGGGGCACTGGAGCGTCTCGTCGCCGCTGATGAGGAACGCGCCCGGCGGCAAGTGGGCCTGATCGATGCCGCCGGACGGGCGGCGACCTACACCGGGGCCGAATGCCATGACTGGGCCGGGGGCCTCACCGGTACGAACTATGCCGCCCAGGGCAATATCCTGGTCAGCAGTGCGACAGTGGAGGCTATGGCTAAGGCATTCGAGGCCGCCCAGGGGGAGCTGGCTGACCGGCTTGTGGCAGCGTTGGCGGCAGGGCAGGCGGCTGGCGGCGATCGCCGCGGGCAGCAGTCAGCTGCCGTTCTGGTTGTGCGCGCTGAGGGTGGCTATGGCGGCTATAACGACCGCTATCTGGACCTGAGGGTCGACGATGATCCGGCCCCGATCGAGCGCTTAAAGGGCCTGGTGGACCTGCATCATCTGTACTTCAAGCCTCCAGCTCCCGGAGAGATGGTCTCCATTGAGGGGGAACTAGCCCGTGAGTTGCAACGCATCGTGCGTTGGGCCGGATTTTACGATGGGCCAGTGACCGGTGAGTACGATGCGGCGACGCGAAAGGCGCTCAGCGATCTGATCGGGAATGAGAACTTTGAGGAGCGCTTTGACGAGGCCGGGGGGCGGATCAGCTCTCAGGTTGCCGAGATCCTGCGGGAAAAGTTCCGCCCAGCCTGAGCGCTGCCGGACCACCGTAGATCCTTCTTGCTACCGCAAAGCCTATACGTTGAACCGGATGTTGAGAATATCGCCGTCCTTCACGACATAGTCCCGCCCCTGCAGGCGGAGGGTGCCCTGCTTGCGCGCTGCGTCGAGCGAGCCGACTGCGATCAAGTCGTCGTAGCTGACTACCTCAGCGCGGATGAAGCCACGTGCCAGATCAGAGTGGATGGCTCCCGCTGCCTCTAGCGCTGTGGCGCCCACAGGGATCGTCCAGCTTCGCACCTCGTCCTCGCCAACCGTGAAGAAGGAGTGCAACCCCAGCAGGTTGTAGCTCAGGCGGATCATGCGGTGCAGCCCGGGTTCCTGGATGCCGTACTCGTCCAGAAAGAGTGCTGCCTCGTCGTCGTCCAGTTGGGCGATCTCCATTTCCAACTCGCCGCGAAGGCAGATCACGTCCGAGCGCCGGTGCTGGTATGACACATAGCTATCGGGGTCGTCGTCGCCCTGGTCGCCGATGTTGAGCACAACTAGCGCTGGCTTGCTGGTAAAGAACTGGTAGCCGCGGATCATGCTCAGTTCCTCCGGGAACAGGGCCATGTCCCGGATCGGCGACTCTCGTTCCAATGTCTCCTTGAGGCGCAGCAGCAAGGCTAGCAGCGCTTCGTCGCTCTGTCGCTCGGGATAGGTTTTCTTCTTGGACAACTGCGCGGCCAGCCGCTCCATGCTGCGATCCACAACGAGCAGATCTGAAAAGAGCAGCTCAAAGTCCAGTGCTGCCAGGTCGCGTGCCGGATTGACCGAGTCGGCGGGATGCGGGACGGTCTGATCCTCGAAAGCGCGTACTATGTGGAGGAAAGCGTCATTCTGGGCCAGGACATTGCGCAGTGGCCCGCTCAGGCCACCCTCTCGGCCAATGCCAACGCGCAGCCCGGCGATATCGTTGTACTGGATCTGCGCGTAGGTTGTCTTGCGTGGCTTGAACATCGCGCTCAAATGGTCAATGCGCGGGTCGGGCACGCGTACGGTGGCCGTGTGGGTCTCGACCCGCCCCGAGCTATACGCCGCTGTCTCCACCTGGCTGTGGGTCAAGGCGTTGAAAATCGTGGTCTTGGTGCTATTGGGTAGACCGATGATGCCGATCTGCATTTCCTACCTCCTGTAACGAGAACAAAGCGGCCAACAGTGGTGGCCGCTTTGCCGTGGGCTATTCTACCACAGAGCCGCGATTGTGCAAACGCTTCTCTGGCTTTAGCCTTGCACAGCATCGTCGATTCGTGCCCAACCGTCCTCAAGAGGTACTCCAGTTCACAGCCCAGTTATGGCAGCTCGGTGCCCCTTGCCCAAGTTCAGCTTTGGTCGTATACTATGGTTGGAAAGTGGGGGCGGCTCTTGCGCTATATGGTCGGTTGGGCAAATGCATGTCCAGGCCGCTCAGAGTGCAACCGCATGTGCGCCCGGGCATACGATGAACTGGCCGGAGAGAAGAGACATGGGAAAACAGGCGTGGACTGTCCTCTGGATATTGGCGCTTC
>JASFLR010000187.1:0-6391 GCA_050117995.1 Anaerolineae bacterium | reverse complement strand
ACATGGCAGCCGGGGCTGGCTTGCACGAAATTCCCGCAGCGACGGGCAAAGCTATCATACTGGCTCGAGTGCGGGATTGTACCTGCTGTCCCGTACCCATGATTGAGCCTGACAATCACGCCCAATCCCTGATTGGCGAGGTCAGTGTAGTTGCTCCCTGCGTGGTTGTTGGGATCGGCCCCGATCGCCTCAGTGACCAACACCCAACCCGGCCTGTTCTTGCCCAAGATCAGGTGCTCGCCGCCGCGGTCGTGCATGCCAAAAATGTATGGAGGATAGATATCCGGCATGGCCCATCTCCTCTCTGTGAAGGAATCAACTCAAATAGCAGACGTTCCCAGTATACCACAAGAGGCACGAGTGGAGGAAAGGCGGCGGAATTCTCCAAGAGCCACCAAGGGGGCTCTGCGGCTCCAGTTCGACTTGAGAAGGTGTAAAGCGCGATTGATGTGGGACGAAGAATTTTCAGTCCAATCGACGTGATCTGATATTAGCCAGCCATGGGTGGAGAGTGCTGGTCACCGCCCCAGCTGGTACCCTTCGCCCCATCGATTGTAGATGTACTTGGGATCGCGGGCGTTGTCACCGAGTTTTTCACGGAGCCGGCGAATGCACGATCTCAGGACCCCAACGTCTTCCTTCTGAGGATCTTCCTGATCCCAGACCCGCCGCAGCAACTCCTGCCAGGCGACGGTGCACCCCCTCCACCTGAAGAGCAAGGCCAGGACATCGAACTCCTGGCGGGTCAATTCTACCTCCCACTCGCCTACCCAAACGCGGCGGGCGTCAAGGTCGATACGCAGGTCGAGATACTGATAGGGATTGTTCGCCTGATCCCCGTCCAGAAGCGCTTCCTGCACGCGCTGGCGGAGCTCCTTCAGCGAGCACGGCTTGACTATGTAATCGAAGGCATCGTGGCGCACAGCCTGGATAGCTGTGTCGACCGAGGCATAGGCGGTCATCAGGATGACCCTGGTGTCGCAGATCGTCTCCTGTATATGCTGCAACAGATCAACGCCCGAAACATGAGGCATCTTGATATCAGCCAAGACCAGGTCAAAGCATTCCCGAGCCAGTAGGTCCAATGCCTGTTCGCCTCCCGCACAAACGCGGACCGAGTACTCTTCGTCGGACAGTGCTTCGAAGATCAAGTGACAGAAATCTGAGTCATCGTCAACGATGAGAATCCGGCTGTTGGGTCGATTCAACTCTCACTCCCTGAAGGCTCTGGTGCCTCATGCCACACTGCTGCCAGAAGGGCCATCCCGTTCCCTGCCAGCTGGTGGGCAACCAGGGTGCAGGCAATCCCAATACTATTATAGTTAGAACGGGCTCCATTGTCAACGTTACCTCACGCTGCCGCAAGCGAATCCGAGCGCAGTGCGAAACCCATACCAAATTTAAACACTTCTGACACACTTCTGTCACGTTTCGCTTGACTTGATATGGTATAATGGATCGTAGACGCTCGCATTAACAGTCGCCATGGATCATGAGGGATTGGCATGGCCACAACGGTTGCTCACCGACAGGAAAGGAGAGACGCGAGCACAATCATCCAGCGTCTACACAAATTGGTCACGAATGGCCCGTGGGACCTCGATATCGCACAGGCAATGGCCGTCCAGGGCTATGACGAGGTCAAGTGGGCTGAGGGTGAGATTGTGCTCGCCGAGCTCATTAGCGGAGAAAGGCCGCTGGAACAGCATCTGGCTGCCGCCGACAAGTGGTACGAGGAAGCGGTTACGGCAGCCCGGCGTGCCCTTGTCTCCAAACCTGGACTGCTGGACAAGATTGGAGTCATTAGGACTGCTTAGGAACAGTCCATATTAAAGGCGTCAGCCTCGGCGCCAACTAGGTTCCGCCAGCGACTATACCCCGGGACCGGCCCGGTGTCCCGCTTTACTTCCCCTGAAGCGTGACACCGGGCTTCATTTTGGAGAGACGCACCCAAGCGGACACCTTCCCCACTTAGATGCTTGGAAAGACGATCTGTCCATCAAAAATGGTCATTTCGACAGAGGTATCAAGGATCTCCATCGGCTCGATGGCAAAGATATCGTGTGAGAGGATAACCACGTCAGCGAGCTTGCCGGCACTGAGCGATCCCTTGAGGTGGGCCTCGCCGGAGGCCTGGGCTGCCCCCGTGGTGTAGGCATGCACCGCCTCACTCACCGAGAGTCTCTGATGCGAAATCCAGCCATCGGGCCCCGGGCTGCCATCAGCGCGCCTTCTCGTCACCGCAGCATGGATACCTGGCAGCGGGTCCAGCGTCTCCACCGGGCAGTCGGACCCGAATGCCAGCTGGGCGCCGCTGTCCAGCACGCTGCGCCAGGCATAGGCCAGGTCACAGCGACGACCCCAGTAGCGTTCGGCCATCTCCATGTCAGAAGTGGCATGGAGCGGTTGCATCGAGGCGACCACTCCTAGCTTTGCCAGACGAGGGACGTCATCAGCATGGAGAAGCTGGGCATGCTCCAGCCGATCGGGAAGGCTGGGTAGGTACACTTGGGCGGTCTGCACGTTCAGGGCATGCTGCACCGCATCGAGCACGCTGCGATTGGCCGCGTCGCCGATGGCGTGCGCAGCGATCGATAGCCCACCTGCCCGGGCGCGGACGACAATGTCGCGCAACTCCTCCGCCGTCAAGGTGGGGATGCCAAGGCCCTCCGTCTCACCTTCATAAGGGGCAAGCATATGGGCGCTCTGCGGGCCAAGTGCCCCATCGGCGAATAGCTTGACTCCACCTATGCGTAGATACTCGTCGCCAAGCCCAGACCGCAGACCCATTTGCAAGGCCGAGTCCAGGGCATGGACAGGGATGTGCATTAGCGCACGAAGTCGCAGGTCTCCCCGATCCCGTAGCACCTGAAGGGCAGCCAGGACCGTGGCGTGACCCGGATCGTGCACACCTGTCAAGCCCAGGCGATGGGCCTCAGAGATGCCAGTCCGAAGGGCCTCAACCATCGTATCCACATCGGCCTGAGGGATGATACTGTCGACCAACTGGGCCGCCGTCTCCAGGAGTATGCCAGTGGGCTCGCCCCGTTCATCCCGGACTATCTCGCCGCCGGGTGGATCTTTGGTGGCAGCAGTGATGCCCGCCAACTCGAGCGCGCGGCTATTCACCCAGGTAGCGTGATGGCTCTTGTCCTCCAGCGCCACAGGGTGATCGCGAACCACGGTATCCAAGTCAGCAGCAGTAGGGAAGGCTCGATCGGGCCAGATATTCTTGTTCCATCCAGCACCCTGAATCCACTGACCCGCGGGCACCTTTTGCGCCTGGCGCGCAACCCTAGCGACTGCCTCAGCTTTGGTGGGTACATTGTCCAGGTCGACTTGGCCCTGGTGAAGGGCCCAGCTGTACCAGCCAAAATGGACGTGAGCGTCAATCAGGCCGGGAATGGCCGTCCTACCCGCCAGATCAACGGCCTGAGCGCCCGGGCTGAGAAGAGGGCGTAGCTCCTTGTCATCGCCCACCGCCAGAATCCGGTTGCCCTTGATCGCCAGGGCCTGGACCCGCGGTTGGGCGGGGTCCATTGTGTAGATGCGCCCGTTATACAGGAGCAGATCAGCTCGCATTGCCATTGTGCCTCCGAATTCCCAAGATTCGCGAACCCTCTACCTCACACTACAAAGGAACAACAGTACCTCATGCGCATGCCAGTGCGAATACGCCGCCACGGGCGCGCGTCAACAGGGCTTCAGAACCCGCACCGTCAAAAAGAGGCAGCCACAAGAAGCCGCTACCCAGCTAACTACCTTAGATCTGCGTCGCCAGCCGCTGCCGCCGAAAGGTCCGCCCACCGTACCACAGGATCAAGAGATCCAGCACCCAGAACACAAGTCCCAGGAGAGCCACCAACCAGGTGCTAAAGTACATGACGCCGGTTGCCTGGCCAATGAGCAGAAGCAGGATGGGCAGGACTACGACCGCGCTGAGCTGGTACGCCTCCTGGAATCCCTGTGCGCGCACCGAAACCAAGACAGTCACTCCCAATCCCAGGCCAGCCACAGCCGGGGCAACCCAAACGGCGAGGACGACCCACATCAGGTTGGGGAAAAAGACCCTGCCCATGGTCGACCAAGCAGCGACGTTTGCCACTACGGAGTAGAGGATAAAGCCGCACCAGGCAACGCCCAACGCTGGTAGCCAGGCAGAGAGCAACTTGGCCAGGAACAGCTCTTGGTCAGTCGTGGGCGTGTAGAGCAGTGCCTCCAGCGTCTTGCGCTCCTTTTCGCCGGCAAAACTGTCAGCGGCTATCACGCTGGCAACCATGAGTGGCAAGATCAAGAACATAGGCGCCAGTATGTAGACCAAGATCAGTACGATCATGGTCTGGGCTTCGTTGAGCCCCGCCAGTTCTGCCCGCAACCCACCCGGCATGCCCTCGATGAAATTGTCCAGGCCGGCAAATGGCGTACCCGGCACACTCTGGAGGCTCGGGGCAAACGCAGCGAGGGCTGGCAGGGCTACCAGGATGATCAGGGGGACCACCATCATCGGTACAGATACCCCCTTGTTCTGTAGGACTACTTTCAGATCCTTGCGTACTATGGCTCTGACAGCGCGCCAATTCATAGTATCACCTCCCACCGACTCTCTGAGCTCCGGGGCCGATTTCGGTATGCGCACGTTTCTCGCAGTTGGCGCGCCAATTCACAGTATCACCTCCCGGGGAAGCTCTGAATTCTGGGTGCCGACCTCGGTACGCGCACGTTCCGCCCTGCTGGCGCACAAGTTCACCATCCCACCTCCTCTTCGTGCAAGAGGGCAAAATACACATCCTCCAGGGATGGCTGCTGCGGCGTTAGCCCATAGATGCGGACCCCTTCCCCCACCAGCGCAGCCACCAGGTTGGGCACCGCTTCCCGGTCGGCACCGATAACCGTGATGGTGCCGTCTTTCTGCGTGGCATCGGTTATGCCGAACTGTGTCTTCAGCAACTCCAGGGCAGCGGGCACATGTTCAGGCGCCACCTCAATCTCTAACCGCTGACTGCGTCCCAGCCTGAACGCTAGCTCGGCTGGCGTTCCCAAAGCTACCAGACGCCCGTGCTCGAGCACCGCCACACGCCCGCACAGTTGCTGGGCTTCCGCCAAGTTGTGCGTGCAGAGAAGCACAGTCCGATGCTGCTCCTGGCTCAGACGTGTGATGAGCTCGTGAACTCGTCGCGCACCCACCGGATCGAGCCCTGATGTGGGTTCGTCGAGAAAGAGGATGTCCGGCTCGTGCAACAGAGCACGAGCCAGGGCAAGGCGCTGCTTCATCCCTTTGCTGTAGGCACCTGCCTTCTCATCGGCCCGATGCGCCAACTCAAAGCCCTCCAACAGGCTCTCGATGCGACCGGTCACCTCCGAGATGGGCACACCATAGAGCTCCGCATAGATCTCCAGGTTCTCGCGCCCACTGAGCCGCTCGTCCAGGGAGGGGGTCTCGGTCAGCACTCCGGTGCGACGGCGCAGTGCAGGGCCATCTTGCTGAGGCTCCAGACCCAACACACGTACTGAGCCAGCATCAGCAGCCAGAAGACCGTTGAGCAGGCGGACCGTAGTGGTCTTGCCTGCACCATTGTGCCCCAGGAAGCCAAAGACTTCGCCGGCAAAGATCTCCAGAGTCAAATCATCGACAGCCACCACGTCACCAAAGCGGCGAGTCAGGCCGTCAAGAGCGATAATCGGGTCCATTCCCATCTTATCTCCAGTGCCAAGTTATGTGCGATGTCCATGGTCTCAAGAGCCAGGATGGAGGTCAGAGCATTGACCTGTGTCTCGAGAACATGGCTGGCGCCAATTATACCACAGGAATCAACGCTGCCAAGCTACGGCATCTGCAAATCCTAGAGCCACCGCACCATGATTCGCGCAGGTGGGTGCCGCAAAGCAATTGGCCCGGATCTCATGATCCAGGCCAAAAGACACCCCGGCGCCACAAGAACCGGGCTAACCGGTCCTGCGCCAGCCCGTAGCCAGGCGGCGCCAGTTGAACGACTCCATCGACAGGAGGTTGCCAGCACGGAACAAACGCCCAGCCAGCACGATGAACAGGTACGCCACCACAATCACACCCGCCAGGCTGGCCAGGATCTGCCACAACGGCACCTGAGCCACAGCCAATCGCGTCACCATCGCACTGGGAGCGCTGAACGGGATCAGGCTCAGCACGACAGCCAGTGTCCCATTTGGATCACTCACGAATTCTGGACCAAACATCAACGTGGGCATGAGCGGAATAATCAGAAGCCAGATCACCTGTCCTGCCTCGCGCGCGTTCGGGGCGATGGCCCCCGCCGCAGCCATCACCGAGGCGAACAACAGATAGCCAAAGACCAGGAAGACGATTGCCCATACCCAGAAACTGAGCGATAAGGAAAGCTGAGCCATGTTGAGC
>JASFLR010000186.1:0-6401 GCA_050117995.1 Anaerolineae bacterium | reverse complement strand
GCAGTCCCTCGATAATGAGATCAAACCCCTTCTGCTCTGTCAACCTGGACCGCACCGCAATGACGGGGATCTCGGCGCTCACTGCAAGCTTTGTCTTCAGAAGCCGGTTGCATCTCTCTTGCAGATAGCGCTTCAGGTCTTGCTTCTTTGAACGGAGCTCCGGGTCGGCAGCGTGGTACGCCCAGCCCGAAATGCTTTGCCGCCGAGCGGGCGTATAGGTTGACATCCAGTCCTCATCGACGAATCGCCAATCCTCTCCCTCTCCGATCTGTGCCGGATCGTACGAGTCATCGATGCCATTCCTGATCCCGATCAGGTTCACCTTGTACTTGGCCCATACACGGTCCAGCCCGCCACTACATTTAAAGTGCTTTCGGGCGCCATCCATGGTGACAAAGCTCTCGGCATTGCCACTGCTGATCTCTCGTGCGTAGCCTTCGCTGACCGTGTTCACCCGATCGGAGAAGACGATGCCGGCCTTCACAAAGTTGATATGTCCCAGGTGCCGCACTTGCCCATCGTGGAATAGACGCTTCGGAAGGCCGGCATAGCCGAGAAGCTCCGGGCCAAACCATCCTCCCTGGTAGACGACATCGCTCATGTTGTGGATAGTGAAGACCACTCGCACATCTTTCATAGAAGCGGTGCCGGCCAGCTCACGCTTTAGGTAGACAGGAAGCAGACCTGTGGGCCAGTCGTGGCAATGGATGATGTCGGGCTTCCAGCCATCCTCACTGAAGCTCCGGATCAGCTCCAGTGCCCCCCGGCAGAAGAAGGTATACAACTTGCCTGCATCTACAGAGTGGTCCTCGAGGGTCGGGTACACAGGTGTACCGACTTGACCAGCTTTGGCAAAGTAGTCGAATGGATCACCGCCCACCAGATACGTGTGCTGGTCGGCCCGGTAGACAACCGACTGCACCGGTTCGGTGCCGACAGGGACTTTTGGATCAGCGAACCGCTCGAGTCTGTACCGGGGCGCGCGGATAATAGATCTGTAGTAAGGTAGCACAAGGCGTACATCGTGGCCTTCCGCCCGCAAAGTTCTCGACAGCGCGCCGACCACGTCGCTGGTTCCCCCGGCTGTGGCGTAGGGCTTGGCTTCAACTGCAACCATCAAGATCTTTTTCATCAGCATGTGTCCTGTCGGGTTCGGATTCGAATCAGCATGAAACACTCACATAGTGCTCAGAAGAGGCAGACTGAGCGGGGTAGCAAGAGGTCATTGCTGGCCTCCTGCTACCCCATGCAGATTTCACAGTGTGTGTCTACGTCACTGCAGGTCTGTGACTGTCCAAGCCTCTTCTTCAGGGCTTCTACAAGCCCATGGATATTCGACGGCTATTCTAGCTCGTAGGACCCGATGTCACAAGCTGTGCCCTGCGGTCGAATCACGCCGCGCTGATCTGTTGCCGGGCAGACGCTGTCGTCGCCCGCGTCAATGGCCGGGCTACTTGGTGCCAGTGCGTGGGTCCAGGTTGGGCCTCCGTTGTCGGCCAGCGGACCGATCCCGGCCTCGCCGTTGATCAGGTCGCTCGCCACCGGGTTGCAACTGTCATCTTGGACCAGATTGTGGCCGCCGGAGACCAGGCTAACGGCGCCCGACGCGTGCCACTCGCACGCGTACCACTGATTCCCGGTGATGATCGTGTTGGTGAGTTTGAGCTCCGGCACGACGCTGCTATATGATCCCAGGAAGATCGCCGACGATCCCCAGTCGGGTGCGATGTTGTTGGCAATCGTGGAGTTGAGGATCTCCATCACGCCGTCGGTGTGGAAGATAGCGCCGCCATGCCAGCCGATCGCGGTGTTGCCGCTGATCGTGCTGTTGACGATCGTGGCGTTACCCAGCATTCGGATGCCGCCTCCAGTGTTTCCAGCGGTGTTGCCGCTGATCGTGCTCCTGGCAATGCTGGTGGTAGAGCCCGGGAAGGCATAGATACCACCGCCGTCTATGAGAGTAGTGCTATTGCCGCTGACCGTGCTGTCAACCAGCGTCAGGGTGGCACCTTCGCCATTGTAGATACCTCCGCCGCCCTTCCAGAAATCGGTGTCCGGGTTAAAGGTCCCCGTTTCAGCTAAGTTGTTTGCCACCACGCAGTTGCTTAGGTGCAGTGTTCCATTGTTGAGTATGCCTCCGGCCAGTTCCCAGCCATAGCCATCGGCCAGGACCAGGTCGTGGATGCTGACGCTGAGGCCTGGATCGACGATCAGGACACGATCGGCATGATTGCCACTGACGATCAGGCCGGGTGCACCTGACGCGTCGACGGTCACATCCTTGCTCGGCACCAGCGGCCCGGACGTGAGCGTGATCGTACCGCCGGCCAGGCTGGGATCGAAGAGGATGGTGCCACCGATGGCTATGTCCTGCAGTGCCTGGCGCAGCGAGCCGCTGCCGCTGTCGTTCAGGTTTGTGACGGTGATCTCGGTTGGCAACGGGACCACTTCCAGGCGCACCTGGTCGAGTCTCAGGGTACCGGTGCTCGTTCCACCGTCGGGCAGCATGAAGCCGTAGCCCCAAACCTCGTCCAGCCCGAGCCCATCATGAGGCGCGCCCGCTGGCTGGTCAGCGCTGCGGGTGAAGGAGGTGAAGGGGATGGCGACCTGTTGCCAGCCGTCAAAGTTGTCGATGAACGTGGCCTCAAACCGTTCGGCGGAATCCGGACCTTGGTAGACGCGCACATAGTCCACGTGCATCGTTTGCGGAAACGTGGTTGTCTCATCCGGGTAACCCGGCCAGTTGCCGCCCACGGCGACGTTCAGAATGATATAGAAGGGATGGTTAAAGACCCACTCACCCGAAACATCATCAGGCGTCGCCGCAAAGAACTGTACGCCGTCCACATACCAGCGGATCTCGTCCGGTTCCCACTCGACGGCGTAGACGTGAAAGTCGTCCGAGAAGGCCTCTCCATATGGGTTTTCGTACCCGGCGCCGACTCCTGCACCGCCCGAGTAGCCCGGGCCGTGGATGGTGCCGTACACCATGGTGGGCTCACGCCCAATGTGTTCCATGATGTCAAGTTCGCCAGACTGCGGCCAGCCGACCTCGCCGATGTCGGTGCCCAGGGCCCAGAATGCGGGCCACAGTCCCTGGCCAAACGGAACCTGGAGACGGGCTTCGATCCGCCCATGGGTAAACTCGGCCTTGTGGAGCGAGATCAGACGGGCAGAGGTGTACTCGCACGGACCGTAGTAGCACATCAGTGAGCCATCGGCCTCCTCGACCTCCTTGGCCGTAATCACTAGGTTGCCGTTGCCATCCGTGGCAGCATTCTCGGTGCTGTCAGTATAGTACTCCAGCTCGGCATTGCCCCAACCGGGATTAGAGTTGATGGTCCCGTCCCCGATCTGGGGAGTCCAGTTGGCCGGGTTCGGCGAGGTGCCAGCAGGATCATCGAACTCGTCGCTCCACACCAGACTCCAGTTGCCGTGTCCAGCGCCATATCCAGGCTTGCGGTTGTCCTTGAGCTGCACCGTGATCGTGTCGCCGCTGTTCGTGCCGTGGAACCAGAAGCTCAGCGCCTCGCCCTGCGTCCAGTCCTGCCAGATGGCAAAATCACGGAACAATCCGCCTTCGCCGCCGGAAATGATGGGTTGGCCGTCAAAGGTCTCGCCTGTCAAAGTGAACTCTGTCGAATCACAATCGTAGCCGGTCTCATTCACGCGGAAGTGGAAGATGAGATCGACATCGCCGTCACCATCGAAATCTTCCTCGTGGCGCCGCGCATCACCGGTCTTTTTGTCAACGTGGGCTTCGGCGGCATCGCCAAAGAGAACCGTGTTTTGATCAACTGTCAGCGCATCGAAGCTATCAGTCGTCAAGATGGCGACTGTTACGACACCGTTGCCCCGATTGCAGAGGTTGCCGTCTACAACGATGTCGACCAGGACGGGCGTACTGGCTTCCAGGATGTGCTCGTACGCGCCCTGTCCTGGAACGGCAAGCGGATCGCCTGCCGCGATCTCGGGTGTCGCCAGCGTTACGCCGCCATCGGTGGTCCACAGAGAGGCGCCCTGCTCAAAGTCGTCGATAAGGTTGGGATCGTACACCTCGTCATCCTGGATGTCAATCCGGGCTTTGAAGACAGGATCCAACAGCGCGCCCGACGGCTCGGTGAGGTACAAGAGGATGGTCTTGCCTCCTTCGTACTTGCCGTTGTCGACGGTCAGCACGGTGAAGGTCTGTTCTGAAGGTCCGCCGGTGACGAACGTAAAGGTGCCTGAAGCTGGTGTATAGTCCCGGTCGCTGGTGGCTGTCCCATCCGCGGTGCTGTAGGAGACGGTGATCTGTTCCGGGTCCTCCTCCTGGCCCATCGGCCGGTTCAACTTGACCGTGACCACGGCGGTGTCGCCCTCTGCCACTTCGTAGGCGCTTGTCGAATAGCTCACGCTGAGTTCCGGGATTTCGGCCACGCCGTAGAGGCCGACGTCGTCGAGGTAGTTGGTAAAGGACATAGCGCTGCTAAAGACGCCGCATGCCCAGCCGTGCACCTCGGTGAGGGTGAATCCATCGTTAGGCGCGCCGTTGCCGACCTCTTTGCGCGTGAAGTTGCTGAACGGGATCTCAAAGTATTTCCACCCGCTAAAGTCATCAGGAATGTCGATAGAGAACCGCTCGGCGTCGTCGGTCGTGGAGTCTGGATTTCGGTTATCGAGAATGTCCACGAACAACACGCTGCCGGTGTTGTTGCCATAAAGCCAGAAGCAGATGCCTTCGAAGCCGCTCCAGTCCTTTGGCGTCCAGGTATCGACCGTCTCGTTTTCAAAGGCGTGCACCAGACCGGCCCAGCCGTTGGTGACGACGTTGGTATCGACCTGGAGCACGTTGTTGGGATCGGTTTTTTCAGGGACTGGCTGCAGCGGCGCGTCCGTTGTAGAGATGGATACTGTGCTGGTGCCATCGGTGAAGGTATAGAACCCAATGAGATTGCCGTCGCCATCCGTACCCGACGGCAGGCCGCTCTCAAAGTCGTCGACAATTTCCACCACGTCATCTTCTGCTGCTACGGGAATCGCTGGGAAGGGCATCAATGTCAGGTTGATCAAGATGCCCGCCACGAGGACGAGACTTGTTATCAATCTTCGATACTTCATACTATATCCTGCCTTTCAAAGGATTTCGTGGTGCGCTCGATCAGGACCAAGCGCAGCTCTCTACCTGATTGTGGGCAAAGAGCAGAACTACATACCGTTTGGATCAGGATTTCGCGTCTCCGTTCCGCGCCGAAAACTGGCTAACGTATCGCTTCCTCCGTATCGCGGTCAAAGAGGTGAGCGTTGTCCATATTGATGACGATGTCCATCGTCGCGCCAACCCGCGCGCTCGTCCGCGGATCCATACGGCCGATAAACTGCTTCTCACCAGTGAGCAGATAGACAAAGATCTCGTTGCCCATGAGCTCCGTCACGTCCACCGATGCGGTGAGCGGCTCGGCGCGAATGCTGGGTGGCGTGAACTCGCGGTCGTGGATGTCCTCGGGGCGGGTACCAAAGATGACCTGCTTGCCGACATGTCCCCGGGCTGCCTGCGCCTTTTCGGGCGGCAGCTTGAGCCGGAAACTGCCGCTGTCCACGTACAGATCGCCATCCTGCTCCACCAGGGTCACATCGAAGAAGTTCATGGCCGGGCTGCCGATAAAGCCAGCCACAAAGATGTTATTGGGCGAGTCATAGAGTTTCTGCGGCGTGTCGATCTGCATCATCAAGCCATCCTTGAGGACGCAAATGCGGCTGCCCATGGTCATGGCCTCGGTCTGATCGTGGGTCACATAGATAAAGGTCGTCTCCAGGCGCTGGTGCAGCTTGGAGATCTCGGCACGCGTCTGCACACGCAGCTTGGCATCCAGGTTGGAGAGCGGCTCGTCCATGAGGAACACCGCCGGCTCGCGGACGATGGCCCGGCCCAGGGCCACACGCTGCCGCTGTCCACCGGAGAGCTGCTTGGGCTTGCGGTCCAGCAGGTTCTCGATGCCCAGGATGCCACCCGCTTCCTTCACCCGGCGGTCGATCTCTGCCTTGGGCGTCTTGCGCAGCTTGAGCCCAAAGGCCATATTGTCATAGACTGACATGTGGGGATAGAGCGCGTAGCTCTGGAACACCATGGCGATGTTGCGGTCCTTGGGCGGCACGTCGTTCACCACGCGGTCGCCAATGCTGATGGTCCCTTCGGTGATCTCCTCCAGGCCAGCCAGCATGCGCAGGCTGGTAGACTTGCCGCACCCGGAAGGGCCGACAAAGACGAGGAATTCCTTGTCCTCGATAAAGATGTCGAGGTCCTCTACAGCGACAACGTCGCCGAATCGCTTCCAGACATGTTCGTACGTAATACTTGACATCGTGATTTTGCTCCTTTCATTCGCTTTCGAGATAAAGTTCTTCGGTCATAATAAACCAAA
>JASFLR010000185.1:0-6447 GCA_050117995.1 Anaerolineae bacterium | reverse complement strand
TTTCCAGGCAGCAGCATCATAGATAGAATCGTACCTGGCTTTCGAGGCCTGTTCGTCGGATTCGGATGGGGCCTGGTCCCGCTGCTACTGCTCTTCCTTCTTGTGTACATAAAGGAGAGATATCGCCAGTAGGATGGCAAAGCCTATCACTCCTGGTCAGACGACGTTCGGGACGGTGATACTGAGATGGTAGCCGAAATCGTCTCTGTGCCCGAAAGATCGGGCGTCGTAGCTCTTGTTGGGGTGTAGGTCGCTGTAGGAGTTGCCGTTGTTGGTGGCGGCGGTATCGTGGATGGACGGGCCGTGACCAGAGAAGCGATCAGCAACAGAGCGCCAAGGATGCCCAGCAGTACTCGATTTGCGCTGATGAACTGTGTCACTGGCGCCTCATTGTCAAAGATCCGCGAAACCGTACGGCTTACCGGACCGGGAGCCATTAGTGCCGCCCTGAGCTCGTAGATGTCCGATGGGCGCTCATCAGGGTGCATAGCGAGGCTCCAGAGGATCGCCTGATCAGTTTGTGATGTGATGACCGGATTCAGACTTCTTGGAGACTGCATCGATCGCGGCCTCAGGAAACGACGCTTGGCATCCAAGGGGGGCTGGCCCGTCAGAAGGTGGTAGAGTGTAGCCCCAAGAGAGTAGATATCTGAGCGGACGTCGGTGTGGCCCGTGTCTCCACCATATTGCTCGAGTGGGATATACTGCACGGTGCCACGGCCCTGGACAACCGTAATGGTACGTTGATCATCGGGGGACAAGGTCTTTACCAAGCCAAAGTCAACCAGCTTGACTCGGCCAGCTGGCGTGATCTTGATATTGCTTGGCTTGATGTCCCGGTGCAACACTGGTGGATCCTGCGTGTGCATGTAGGCGAGGGCGTCGCATAGCTGATCGGCCCAGGCAAGCACCTGGCGCTCTGCAAGTGGATGCCCTTCGCTCAACGCGGTGCTCAGCATCTCCTTGAGATCATGACCTGGCACAAAGTCCATGACCAGGTAGTCGCGATCGTTCGCAGAGAAGTAGTCAGAGACCTTGGGTAGGTTGGGATGATCAAGTCTTGCCAGAGTACTCGCTTCCTGGTAGAACTGCTCGCGGCTCTGGTTCAGTTCGTCGGGGGATGCATCTGGGTCTGGCAGGGCTTCTTTGACAGCACAGAAACGTCCCTGCAAGCGCAGATCTTCGGCTCGGTAGGTAGCACCCATGCCGCCTCGACCTACGAGCTCTACGATTCTGTAGCGGTCCCGCAGGACCGTATCTGGCGTAAGTGTACGCGCCAACTTGCTCGCTCCTGATCTCTGATTCGACAAGACGGGGCAGGCAGCGCCGCCCCGTCTGCTGGCGGCCCTAGCTTATCGTAGAATCTCCATCTTGTCAAGGATGGAACAGAGAACAGGCCAGGCTCCTGGCGAATGCATGCTCAGTCTGCCCGCAGACTGGGATGGATTGCTTGATAGATAGGAGGTGAATCGATGCCCGCAGATACAGCCATGTTATTGGTGATAGAGGGTGCTGAACCTGGCAAGCGCATCTTCCTGGAAGGCTCTGCTCTCCTGATCGGGCGCGATGAAGACGAATGCGACCTCTTGATCGCAGACCGGCAGGTGTCACGGCATCACGCGCGCATATCTCTGGAGGACGGTAGATATGTTGTGCGGGATCTAGGATCGAAGAACGGAACCTATGTCAACGGCAAGGCGCTGGAGAGACCCTATAGTTTGCAGGACGGTGATGAGATCCAAATAGCCTACTGCTGCAAGATGGCGTTCGTTGGCGCTGACGCGACGGCTCCTGTCATCCTTGAGGAACGAGTGCGAGGCCTGCGTATGGACCTCGAGAGTAAGCGGGTATGGGTTGCGGGCGAGGAATTGGACCCGCCTCTATCGCTGGCCCAATACCGGTTGCTGGAAATGCTCTACGATGAACCGGGCCGGGTCTACAGTCGCGATGAGGTGGTACAAGCAGTATGGCCCGAGGATGACCGGGAGGGAATCTCGGAGCAGGCGATCGACGCCATGGCCCGCAGGTTACGCGAGCGTTTGGCGGAGGTGGATCCGGGTACTCGATATGTAGTCACCGTGCGTGGGCACGGCTTTCGGTTGGAGAATGCAGCGAAGTGACTGCATTTTTGGGCCTTGCACTCAGTCTCTGATGGCAGCAGCCTGTTTCTGGATCTCGTCAAGCCGCTCTGCAATCTCCGTCCGGCCGGTCTGCTCGAGATCATCATGTACAAGCTGCATGAGCTCAATCATGCGATCATCGAGCAGCTCTTTGTTCTCTTCCAACAGTGCCTTTGTGCCTACAGGATAGTCCGTGGTGAGCAATCGGTTGATAAACCGGATCTCGGCCGGCTGGCTCTCCTGAAGCAGGCTCATGACAATTTCACCAACTTGCTGGAGACGCTCGGCCTCGTCGGTGCGCCCCGCTTGCTCCGCTGCCTGCAGGTTCAGCGCCAATGCATTCAAGAACAAGTCATCAATCTGGCCCATGCGGGCTCTTGTGGCTGCTTCCAGGTCATCACTCTCCAGAATTTCCCGTAGAAGCTGTCCAGCCTCTTCTGTTGCACGTTTGACCTCAGCATCAACCTGGGCAGTCACTTCCAGGACTCGCTCGCGTAGCGCCCTGAGCCCATCTGCTGCAGACTCGTTGCCCTCTTCTTCTGCCGCCTCGATTCGCGAGGTCAACTGCTGGTAGAAGATATAGTCAATGGCAGGACGCCCAACAGCGATCATGGTCTCGACTTTGGTATCCTGTCCTGCCTGAAAGGCTGTCACCAGCTTTTCCAGCAGACCCTCTCGCGTCAGTTCAGATCCCAGCTCTCTGATAGCATCCTCTCGAGCGCCAACTTGCTGTCCTGTCGTGGTCCAGTCCAGCAACTGGGTGCGAAGCTCCAGTAGCTGGTGTACCACTGCTTCCTCTCCATCTGCCTGGGCCAGCTCCATATTCAGCGTGAGGATCTGGAAGAACTCGTAGTCCAGTTTTTCGTCGTTTTCCTCGGCGATGACACGGCGAGCGTCTTCCGATGTAGCACGCAACAGGCGATCGAGCAGGTCAGTTCTGGCACGCTGAGCTTCGAGCATCTCGGGCGTGATACCATCAGCCTGGAGAATAGCCTCAACCATACCCTCAATGCGAAGAAAGCTCCGGGGGCGAAGCAGATATCCCTTGCGCTCTTCTGGGGGAAGCATTGACATAACCTGATTTGTGAGATCGCCGATTACACGCTGCTGCTCTATCTCGGGCAGGTCCAGTTCAGCAGGCATGTAGGTAAATAGCAACTCGTTGTCCGGATCGTGGTACACAAGGGGAGTGCTGAGCATTCCGGCATGACCACATTGAGGACAGGCAGCGATATTGATCCTGCCCGACAGGAACATCGCCTTGGCCTCGGGGTTCCTGCGAGCGTCGATAATGGTCATTACCGGGCTGGCGAAACGGTTGCCGCAATTGGGGCAAGAAACTGGAACGGTCTGATAGTCAGGTGTGTTCAATTTCCAAATCCTTTCAGGAATTCTTTTCTGTAGCATCCAGGGCGCGCGATACAAAGTCCCATGCGTTGGAGACCAACGCAGCCTCTGCCTCATCTTCAGTCAGGCCAGCTCCGAGCGCAACCAGACGCGCTCGGGACTGGTCCATAAAGTCGCGCGGGGTATGAGCGTCGGTGTTTATCAGCAACTTTGCGCTGGCCCTCCGGGCGAGCTGCGCGACGTGGCCATTGGTGATGTTGTGACCTCCGCGCGCTGTGAGCTCCAGAGCTACGCCATTTGATGCCGCAATCGCTGCCTCCTCTTCTGTGATGAAGCCGGGGTGAGCCAAGATATCTACCTCAGGGCATTCGACAGCGGCGCGATTAGTACCGGGAGCCACGGGCTCCACTGGCGTCTCGCCATGCACCACAATCAGGCGGGCCCCAAGCTTGCGCGCGCGCAGTGCCAGGCTCCCAATCCTGGCTGGTGGTACGTGGGTCAGTTCCACGCCGGGGATCAGGACTACGTCAAAGCCATGGGCCTCTTGTTGGGACAAGCGGCTCAGTTGCACCAGCAGCTCTTCGAGATTGGAGGCGTCCGCGTGATCGGTAATAGCCAGCGCGCCATATCCCATCACCTCTACGCGGCGCAGCATCTCGCTTGGTAGCAGGGCGCCATCGCTTAGAAAAGAGTGGGTATGCAGATCAACGCGCTTTGTCTCGTCCATAACGTGGCAAGTGTAGGTGAGTTAGTCCGATCTGTCAAATCACAGAAAAGTACGGACGCAGATACGCGCTGAGAACATCGCCAGATCGCCCTGACCGCCACCCAACGGCATTTCGGCCGGTTCACTCTGCCTTAGATTCCTCCCCAATCTGGTCGAGCCAACTGCCAAGAGCAAAGAGGTCGCTTGTGGCATCATCCAACAGCGCTGCGCGCATGCGGGCCTTGCCCATCATCCCCGCCCGATGCGAACTGTTAAGGGTCAGCGCCAGGCCGACCTGGCCAATGAGCGCCCCCAGATCTGATGCGAGTTCTGCCCAGGCATGCATGACGGAGGTTGGTGGCAGTGCGCCTGCTTCCTTCACCTGTTGGGTGAGGCCCACCAAGGCCGGCCCGAGAGCCGCGAGGGCGCCAGCATCGTCCCTGCGGGCAAGCTCTCGGGCCACGGCGACCACCTCGGACAGGACCCGTTCGGATGCCGCAGGCCCAAGTTGGAGGGCTAGCCCCAGGGCTGAGATAACGCTGTCGAGCGCAGACTCGAGATCAGATCCGTCGAGTGCACTTTGGGCCTCGAGTATCTGGTTCTGAATTAGGGCTGCTGCGTCAGCCGGCGTCAGATGGAGTGATTGCGGAGAGGTCATAAGGCAGATTCTCGCACGAAAGCCAGGCTGGAGGCAAAGCGGACGATGCTCAGCGCCGATAGGGCTAGTGCATACTCTGCGTTGCCAGTCAATAGGGTGACTGGTACGCCGTATATGGCAGCGAAGCACACATACAGCCCATTGAGCCATGTGGCAATGCTCTCATTGGTTGAAGGCCCGACTAGAAGTCGTCGCATGGCAAACAGCATTATCGGTATCTCTGCCACTGAGAACGCGCCCAAGACTATTGCCAGCAAGAGCTCCACGAGGCTATGTGGAAAGGGAGGCTTCACGAGCCCTGAGGTCACCAGCCGGGACGAGATTCCCACAAGACATGCACTGGCAAACAAGCCTGCGATGCCAGCCAATATCAGATTGCGGCGAAATCGGCTCATACCGCTCTCCCCTACACGCGTAATGTGGCTTGCGTACTTCTGGCCACAACTGCAACAGTATAGCTTCAGGCAGTGCAGATGTCAAAGCAAAGAGTGTCTGCCCGCTGATGGTTTTTCCGACTATGATCTGGGGGGATCTTTCCAGGGGCTGGGCACCCGAATCACAAAGGAGCTACCTGGCGCTACCTGCAGTTGAGACAGCGGGCGGCTGTCCTGCCCCAGAACTAGATTTGCGCAATTCAGGTTGAGAGTGTAGGATAGAAACATGTCGATACTCAAATCACTTGCTAGGAGGAAGAAACATGTCTAGTGCCGGCTATCACGAACCAATAAGTGAGCTTTCTGATGCCACGAGAGACATGCATCGTGCGCTAGTCTCTCTCATCGAGGAATTGGAGGCTGTTGACTGGTACCACCAGCGAGTCGATGCGTGCAAGGATGCCGAACTAAGGTCGATCCTTGCCCACAATCGAGATGAAGAAAAAGAGCACGCTGCAATGGTGCTTGAGTGGATACGCAGACAGGATCCAACGTTCTCGGACGAGTTGAAGGACTATCTCTTCACCGACAAGCCGATCACACACGAGTAAAGGCGATCCGGTTCGATAGAAGGTAGGATGCTCCTCACACTATCGACGTCATGGTCTACGCATATCATCGCCAGTTCAATCTACCATGAAAAACACCCCCGTTGTCTTGTGCAACGGGGGTGGAAGTGCAAGCTCCAGGTACTATAGAGCCATGGGCTCCTCGACTGTGGAAACCTCGATTGCCTTTGGTCCCTTTGGCGTGTCCTCAATCACGAACCGCACGCGTTCCCCTTTTTCCAGATTGCGGAACCCGTCGCCGTTGATGTTCTCATAGTGGACAAAGACATCCCTATCCCCTCCGTCGGGCTCGATAAAGCCCCAGCCTTTCATCCGGCTGAACCATTTGACAGTACCCAGGGTCTCGTTTTCCATCGACCAAAGCCTCCTTCACGACTTCTATCTACTGCGGCCCAGGCAGGCTGTCCAAGGTCCTGTCTGAGCAAACCGGCGGAGAGAATAGCATAGACCGGGAGTGTTGTCAAGTCCCGAGAAACACCAGCGCCGAGTAGTCAGTCACGGGTGCGTAATCGTTTTGTCAGTGACTTGACAGCCGAATTATCCGAACTGGCCTTTGTCGCCCGAAACCAGGCTGGAGTGGTCGATCTTGTCTCAATCAGGCTGCCAATGCTGG
>JASFLR010000184.1:0-6462 GCA_050117995.1 Anaerolineae bacterium | reverse complement strand
GCCCGGTCCCATCAGGTAGAGCAGTCTGTCGGCGTGGTTGGGAATGAACTCCTCTTTGAAGATCGCCTTGACCGCGTCCGCCATCGGCTGGAGCAGGCCAAAGGGTCCGGCGACGTTGGGCCCGTAACGGACACCAAAGCGGGCGCAGATCTTGCGCTCCCAGAGGGTGGCATAGGCGCCACCCAAGAGCAGGACGACGACCATTACGACGCCCTTGATGACTGGAATCCAAAAGTCAGCTACCCAATCCATAGCTACTCCGTGTTAGCTGCAGGGGCAGGCCCCGATGGCTGTTGAACGATCCTCACTTGGCAATCCTCACTCTCGGCAAGGTGGAGCGATCGCTGAAGAGGACGCTCAGCGGCGCAGCGCTCAGGTTCTCCGGTGCAAAGGCCACACCGGGCATGACCTCGGTGGAGACTTGAACGGTGAGACCCAACCGCCCGACGGCTGAAACCAGGGACGCGTCGTCGCCATCGGCCACGCCAAAGCGCTCGGCGTCGGTCGGATGTATGGTGACATAGGCCTCAGGTACCAGGTTGCGAATCCGCTCCGCCCGTCGCAGCAGCGTCCCCCGGTCGTACAGCACGCGCCCGGTGACCAGGATCAGCGGGTAGTCGGGATCGGGGCGCGGCGGTGCCTGCTCGACATGGGAGAGGGACCGTTTCGCCTTGGCCTCGGGCCTGGATCGCTGCCAGCCTGTGTCCCCCACCTTGGCCGCGTCGAGACCGCGATAGCCAGGCAGCACCTTGGCGATCTCTGACAGGATCTCCTCGGGGCCGGCGAAATCCCAGGTCCGGCGACGCTTGGAATCGACCAGACGCGTCGCGACCTGGGCGATGATCCACCAGTCGGCTCGGGCCTGGCCTGGCGGGCGGAGTGCAGGTTGGATAGCCTGAACTCGCCCCGTGACGTTGATAAAGCTGCCGCCGGTCTCGGCAAAGCTGGCGGCTGGCAACACTACCTCAGCCAAAGATGCCGTTTCGGTTAGGAATAGGTCCTGGACGATGAGGAAGGGTATCCTGCCCAGGGCCTCTCCGGCTTGGCGGCAGTCATTGGCCGGATCGGAGCCGACGATCCACATAGCCTCCAGGGCACCCTCCCGACCAGCGCGCATCATGCCGTCAAAACCGAGCCCCTCAACCGGCGAGAGTCTGCCGCCCCACATGCCTGCCAGCCGGCTGCGGATCTTGATATCCTCGAAAGGCTGCCTGCCGGGGTAAAGGCCAGGCACGACACCCATCTTGAGGGCGCCAAGGGTGTTGTTGTCCCCGGAGATAAAAGCCACCTCGACATCGCCCAACAGGGAGGCCAGATTCTGCACCGCGTGCAACCAGTACTCACCAGCATCGGGCTCCGGTGTGGCTTTCTGGGATGTTCCCATCAACCAGTTGGATCCATAGAGGAAGATGGGATGCCTGGCTTGGACGAGCAGTCGTGCTGCCTGCTGCAATGCGTCCGTGGAGGTGCCGGCGAGTTGCTCGACCTGGCGCGGACCGTAGGGCTGTAACCAACCGCGGTACTCGTCCAGGTTGGTCACGCGTGTCCCAATCGTGCCTTTTGCTTCGCCGTCCACCCGCGCTTCCAGGACCGCCAGCGCCAAGCCATTGAGCAGCGCGACTTCGCTGCCGGGCCGGTAGCCGAGCCACGGCCCGCCGTAGCGGGACAGCTCAATCTGGCGGGGATTCACTAAGATGATCTTGGCGCCGTGGCGTAGAACTGCCTTTTTGAGCCAAAGCTCGACCATGGGTACCTCGGTGCTGGGATCGAGGCCTAGCAGCACGATGACATCGTTGTGCTCGAGCTCAGGCAGCGAGCGCAATGGAGTGGCCTTGGACGGCATGCGGTCCAGGTGATCGACATTGTTTGAGCCAATAACGGAGCGCATGAGACGCTGGAAGAGGTAATTGGCTTCGTTGGTGATGCGTGTTGAGCCAAGCCCTCCCACTACCTCCGGGCCAGAGTTCTCCACGATGCCGCCAAGGCGCTGGGCGATGAGGTCGAACGCCTCATCCCATGTGGCAGGTTGTAGCTCGCCGTCGCGGCGGATCAGCGGTGTCTTCAGGCGGTCCGGGTCGCCTACGTATCCGTGGGCAAAGCGGCCCTTGTCGCAGATCCAGGTGTCATTGACGTGCTCGTTCTCGCGTGGCGTGATGCGGCGCAACTCGTTGTTCTTTGCGCCTAGGGTGATGTTGCAGCCCGCGGAACAGAGGGCGCAGACGCTGGGAGTGTTGGTGAGCTCCCACACCCGCGCCTCGAAACGGAACTCGCGGCTGGTCAGGGCGCCGACCGGGCAGATATCAATGGTATTGCCCTGCCACTTGCTGTTCAGACTGCGTCCGGGGAAGGTGTCCAGCCGGGTGGTGGCTCCACGTCCAAACAGGTCCAGCTCGTGATCGTCGGCCCATTCGTCTAGGAAGCGGACGCAGCGCCAGCATAGCACGCAGCGCTCCTGGTCGAGCACAATCAGCTCGCCCAGCGGGTAGCGCTTGTTCTTGTGGCGTTTTTCCTCAATGTAGCGGCTCTTTCCCGGCCCGTCCTGCAAAGCCTGGTCCTGTAAGGGACACTCGCCGCCCTTGTCGCATACCGGGCAATCGAGGGGGTGGTTGGTCAGCAGGAATTCGATGTTTGCCTTGCGTGCCTTGACGGCAGCCGGTGAGGTGTGGACTTTGACGACTATGCCGTCGACCGCTGGGGTGCTGCACGAAGTCACCAGGCCACGCGCACCCTCAATCTCCACCAGGCACATGCGGCAGGCTCCCACCGGCACCAGCTTTTCGTGATGGCAGAAGGTGGGGATGTGAATGCCGGCAGCTGTGGCCGCCTCGTAGATGGTGCAACCCTCCGGGCAGGTGATCTCTTGGCCATCGATTGTCAAAGAAATCGTCGCATCTGTCATGAACGAGAATCCTTGCGCATTCTATCCTAATCGCCCACCATGCACCGCTTCTCGCGGATGTGGAATTCATACTCCTCGCGGAACCGCTCGACGCTGCTCTGTACCGGTCCCACGGCGGCATCTCCCAGCGGGCAGAAGCTCTTGCCAGTGATATTGTCACAGATATCCAGCAACAGGTCCAGATCCTCCATGCGACCCTGGCCATTCTCGATCCGGCGCAGGATCTTGTACATCCAGTCGGTGCCTTCGCGACAGGGGATGCACTTGCCGCAGGACTCGTGGCGGTAAAAGGCGGCCAAACGCTCTGTCACGCCGACGATGCAGGTTCGTTCGTTAATGGCGATTACGGCCCCTGAGCCCAGCATCGACCCTGCTTCAAAGATCGATTCATAGTCCAGGTTGCATCCCATGGCGACGTCGGCGGTAAGCATCGGCGTGGACGACCCGCCGGGGATGATGGCCTTGAGCGGGATGCCATCTTTGGGACCGCCGCAGATGTCGTCGATCAGCTCACTCATCGGCAACGACATGGGCACTTCGTAGGTGCCGGGTCGCTCCACGTGACCGGACACGCAGAAAAGCTTGAGCCCTGGGCTCCGCGTCGTGCCCCACTGCCGGTACCAGTCGGAACCATGATCGACGATAAAGGGTACGTTAAAGAGTGTCTCGACGTTGTTGATGATCGTTGGCTTGCGGTACAGCCCCTCAGCAGCCGGGAAGGGTGGCTTGAGCTTGGGATGGCCCCGCTTGCCCTCCAGCGAGGAGAGCAATGAGGTCTCCTCGCCGCAGATATAGGCACCTGCTCCCCGAAGGATGCTGAGCTCGAGGCTGTATTGGCTGCCCAAGATCTTTTTGCCGAGCAAACCCTTTTCGTACGCCTGGTCGATGGCCTGGCGCATTCGCTGGTAGCTCAGGTCGTACTCGCCGCGAATGTAGATGAAGGCGTGTTCCACCTCGCAGGCGTAGCTCGAGATCATGATGCCCTCGACGACGCCGTGAGGATCGTGCTCCATCAGCACACGGTCTTTGAAGGTGCCAGGCTCGCCCTCGTCGGCATTACAGACCAGGTAGCGAGGATATACGCCCTTGGGCAGGAACATCCACTTACGCCCGGCCGGGAAGCCTGCACCCCCACGACCACGCAGGCCTGAGGTGAGGACGACCTGGACGATCTCATCAGGTTGGTGTTCGCTCAGGGTCTTTTTCCAAACCTGATAGCCGCCCCGCTGGATATAGGTCTCGATCTCGTGGGAGTTTGGCACTCCGACGTTGCGCAATAGCACTTTGGTCTGCATATTTGCTCTTCGGTATTCCCCAATATCTCCCGAGTTGGGCCGGATTCCTGGTGGACCGGTGTGTCAGTGGCGCCTGCACCGGGCCGAACCGGGAGCTATTCGCCGTACATCCTCGACCAGCCCCAGGTCCCCTCGTTGCTGATGCTGTAGAATTCATCCTCCAGGATGCGCTGATGGATCATCTCTTCGTAGGCCAGCTGGCGGAACATCTCCTGCCCCTGGGCATCATCGGTCTCTTCGGCCAACACCCGGTAGCCCTCGCCAGCTATTTTCTCGTTTTCGATCGCTTTGCTGAGGATGGCAGCCGTGTTTTCCAGCTCGTCCAACTGGGTCCCGGAAGCCTCTCCGCCAGCAGGGGCGGGCGCGAACTGCTCCACAGTCATCGCCTCGTAGGCGATGAACTGGCCTTCCTGCTGTAGAGACCGGGCCAACTCGGCCAGTTTCTGGTAGTGATATTGCTCAAAGGCTGCCAGCCGCCCCAACAGGTCGCGTCCCTGTGGATCGTGGATCTCGACTGCGGCTTGGGCGTAAAACGCCTGAGCTTTCAGCTCCGCGTCCATGGCTATATCCAGCGCCTCTTCCAATCCGAGCTCTCGACTCACGCCACCGCCTCCTTCAGGCCATCTCCTCCAGAATCTGATCCACCTTTTCCTCGGTCAGGTTCTCATAGTATGCATCGTCTACCTGCATCATGGGCGCGGTGCCACAGGAGCCCAGGCACTCGACTTCCAGCAGAGTAAATTTGCCGTCGCTGGTCGTCTCTCCCACCTCTATGCCAAGCTTGCGGCTGAGGTAGGACAGCAGGTGCTCGGCGCCCATCAGCGAGCAGGAAATGTTGGTGCATACCTGGATCAGGTGCCGTCCGACCGGTTTCTTGTTCAGCATGGTGTAAAAGGTGGCAACTGAAGCGACCTTGGTCGGAGGCAGGCCCATCACTTCTGCGACCTCGTCAAATGCCTGTTCTGGCAGCCAGCCGCAGTAATCCTGCTGGGCCAGATACAGCGCCGGCAGCAGCGCTGACTGGGAATCGGGGTATTCATCGCAGATTTTCCGGATCTCGCGTTTCGACTGCTCCGATAGCACTAGGCCCTCCAAGCTTTCCTGATCATCCCCTACCTGTCCACTTCGCCCATGGTGATATCGATACTGCCGATCATGGATACCATGTCAGAGAACATGCTGCCGGGGCCCATCACACGAACGGCTGAGATATTCGAAAATGAAGGCCCGCGTATCTTGAGTCGATACGGCGACGGCCCGCCGTCGGACACGAGGTAGAAGCCCAGCTCGCCCTTGGGGTTTTCAACGCTGCTGTATACCTCACCAGGGGGTGGCTTGAAGCCCTCGGTGACCAGCTTGAAGTGATGGATGACGGCTTCCATACTGGTTTCCAGTTCCTCGCGGGGCGGCAGGCTGATCTTGCGGTTGGGATCGCGGACCGGGCCGGGCCCCAGCTCTTCCAGCTTTTTCAGTCCCTGCCGGACGATGTGCGCGCTCTGGCGCATCTCGGCGACGCGCACTTTGTAGCGAGAATAGGCATCGCCGTACGGCTGGGTTGGCACCTCAAAATCATATTCGTCGTAGCCGCAGTAGGGAGCGTATTTGCGCACGTCATAGCCCACGCCGCAGCCGCGCAGCACCGGTCCTGTGCATCCCAGGGCGATGGCCTGCTCTGCGTTGATGACAGCAATGCCCTCCAGCCGCGAGCGGTAGATCGGGTGTTGGGTGAGCATGGTCTCGTACTCGTCCAGCCGCTTGTCAAATAGGCCAGCGAACTCTCCAACTACGCGGGCAAAAGCCGGAGGTACATCATTGCGCAGGCCGCCCGTGGCAAAGTAGCTGGTGGTGATGCGCGCCCCGCACACCATCTCAAAGATGTCGAGGATCATCTCCCTTTCGCGGAAGGTATATTGCAGCAAGGTGTGGATGGTGCCGGCGAGGTCGAGGGTCTGGGTGCCGATCCAGATGAGATGCGCAGCCAGGCGCTGCAGCTCGAGCAGGATCACGCGGATGACGCTGGCGCGTGGCGGTACCTGCGCCTCCAGCAGCTTTTCGACTGCCAGGATGTAGCTCAGGTCATTGGACATGCCTGCCACGTAATCCATGCGGCTGGGATAGGTGGCAAATTGCTGGTAGGTCCGGTTCTCGGCTGTCTTTTCAAAGCCGGAATGGAGGTGGCCAATGTCGGGAGCGGCGTTGACGATCCGCTCGCCGTCCAGCTCGACCACCACGCGCAGGACGCCATGTGTGGCGGGGTGCTGCGGTCCC
>JASFLR010000183.1:0-6474 GCA_050117995.1 Anaerolineae bacterium | reverse complement strand
TGATCCCTGGTTCGGAGAGGAAGCGGCCGATAATCGCTACGTCACGGTAGCCGGCAATGATCCATTCCCTGACATGCATATCGGGCGCTTCCCCGCAGAGACCTCCGACCACGTCCAAACCATGGTGGACAAAACCATCACTTACGAGAACAATCTCACGCGCCAAGATTGGGCCCGGCGTGTGCTGTTCGTGGCCGATAATCCCGATGGAGCGGGAAACTTCCACAGTCTTTCGGATGACTTGGTTAATGACTACCTGCCCGACCCGTATGTGCCAGTCAAGGCCTACTATGGCGACACATGCTTGACAGGTGCAGAGTGCAAGCAAGTTATCCTCGATACCCTTGACACGGGCGCACTTCTGGTCAACTATGTAGGTCATGGTGGATTGACGACTTGGACGGACAACGGTGTATGGTCGATCAATGATCTCTCTAGTCTGAATGCCACAGATGGGCTTCCGGTGATGCTATCCATGACATGCTTTGATGGGGCATTCCACCAGGACAAGTGGCTATCCTTTGAGGGCACTGTGTTGGCAGAGGCGACCGTCCGGCTTGCTGCTGATCGAGGCGCTGTCGCAAGCTGGGCTGCAACAGGTGCAGGAGTAGCGTTTGGCCATGACTACCTGAACAAGGGATTTCTCCAGGCTGCGATGTACGATGGTGTCCGGCAGCTGGGCGCTGCGGCGGATGCCGGTAAGGCGCGGGTGTTTGCCACAGGCTACTACACCGACCTGATCGAGACGTACCATCTCTTTGGCGACCCAGCACTACGCATAAATTCCATAGATGTGGTCGACGTCGCCGTGGGACAGTCAATCGTAGAACCAACCAACGAAGATAAAATCGAGATCACACTACGCTTCACCAACACAGGGCCTGATCTAGCAGTGGGTGTAGTGCTAACAGATGTTCTGCCTACCGAACTCATTGACCCCACAGTGGTGTACGCCAGTCCAGAGGTCCTAACATCCCAGGACGGCATCACGTTTGCCTGGACAATCGACGACCTTCCCTCCGGTGCATCAGGTGAGATCGACCTGGAGGCAGGCATGGCGCCTGACGCGGAAGTATCCTTCTTCAATGTAGTCCAGATCGGTGTGGAGACTCATGACTTGGTGCCTGGCAACAACGTGAGCTGGGCCGGCTTCAATCTAAGATCAGTGTACCTGCCCCTGATCATGAAGGGCAACTAACCGGATCTCGCAAGGGGCCTTTGACTAGCTTCTCTCGCCTCCCAACTGGAATCGCACACAGAGAGCAATGCGCCTCAGGAATGGCGGTCTTGCTTCAGTCCTGAGGTACCATAGTATTTTGCCCGTTGGACGCATTTTGAGTATAATCTGAGCGGCGGGCCCGACTTCCCGCGAAACGAACTAGGCCGGGACGCAAAATTGGACCTCGCTCGATGCTTTGGAGGCTCTGCATGCAAATACGTAATCACCGAACCGGATGTCTTTTCGTGTTCGCATTGCTCTTAGTCGTTATGCTTTCCGCCTGCGGCGCCCCGGGGAGCGCGGTCGAGGGAGGCAGCCTTGTGTACGGCCTCACCCTGGCGCCATCGGGCATCGATCCCCACATCGATGCGTCCTCCGAGTTGGGCATACCGCTGACCAGTGTCTATGATACGCTGGTGTATCAGGACCTCGATGGCAGCTTTGTGCCCGGCCTGGCCGAACGATGGGAAGTGTCCGAGAACGGAACGACCTATACCTTCTACCTGCGCCGCGGCGTCAGATTCCATGACGATACCCCATTCAACGCCGAGGCTGTCAAGTTCAACCTGGACCGCATTGCCAGTCCCGACACCAGGTCGCGGAAGGCGCGTGGAATGCTGGGCACGTATAGCCACACTGAGGTCGTAGATGACTACACCGTCAAGATCCAGTTTAGCGAGCCCTACGCCCCCTTCCTTGACTCGCTGAGCCAAGTCTACCTGGGTATGGCCTCCCCGACAGCCGTCCAACAATGGGGAGCCGAATACCAGATGCATCAGGTCGGCACCGGTCCGTTCATCTTCCAAGAGTACCTGCCCAATGACCATCTGACCCTCGTGCGGAACCCTGACTACGATTGGGCCCCATCGGTATATCAGCACGATGGCCCGGCATATTTGGATGAAGTAGTCTTCAAGTTCTACGTAGATCCGGCTGTACGCGCGCTGGCACTAGAGTCCGGTGAGGCCGATGTGATGGGCGAGGTTCCTCCCACTGACGCAGCCCGGCTCGAGGAGAGTCCCGAGTTCTCACTAATCCAGGTCCCAATACCAGGCCAACCCCTCCAGTTCTTCCTCAATACCGAGAATCCGCCCACCGACGACCCGCGCGTTCGCGAGGCACTCCTGTACGCTGCGGATCAGCAAGCGATCGTTGACACCATCTTCCAGGGTTACTCACCGCCTGCCTACGGCCCGCTAAGCGCTGCCACAATGGGATATAGTGACCAGGTAGAGGCTCTGTATCCCCATGATCTAGGACAGGCCAGCGCACTATTCGAGGCCGCGGGTTGGGTCGACTCAGATGGGGACGGAATCAGAGAAGATGCAGAAGGGCTCCCCCTTACACTTCGCGGATACCTCATGAGTTGGGGCTACTTGCCTGAGGTGGGTCAACTACTGCAAGCACAGCTGCGTGAGATCGGTGTGGACTTTCAGACAGAGTTGGTGGCCTTTCCCGCAGCTGTCGAGGCCGCAGGCCAGGGACTTCACAATCTGGCTCCTATGACATTCTCAGGAAGCGATCCCAGCCTGCTCGGAACAACCTATCTATCATCAAACGCTGATGGTGGCTTCAACTGGTCAAATGTGCGCGATGCAGAACTCGACCGGCTGCTAACTCAAGGACTGACTGAACTTGAGGACACCGCTCGACTTGGCCTATATGCTGCTGCACAGAGACGCATCATGGACCTTAGCCTCGTCCTGCCTATCCGCGATTACGTAAACCTCAATGCGGCCCGGGCTTCTATCCGTGGTCTAAGGTACGACCGGCAGGGATGGTTTCCTTGGCTCTACGACACCTATCTTGAAGAATGATGCGATAGCCTGCAGAGTAATGCTTTCCGTGTCGATCTACCTCCAGGCCACGCACAGTCACGCCGGGCCTACTTGAGATGCTACGCTACATCGGGCGACGATTGTTGGGCGCCATTCCGGTGCTTTGGGGAGTGGCCACGCTGGTCTTTGTCATCATGCGGCTGCTGCCCGGAGACCCGGCCGCACTCATGCTCTCCGAGTCGGGTGGATCTGCCCAAGCTATTGCCGAGCTACGCAACGAATTGGGCCTCAATGAGTCTATCCCCATCCAGTATGGGCGTTATATTGCCCGTCTCGCACAAGCCGACCTGGGCACATCCCTCTTCACCCAACGCCCCGTGATCACAACCATCGCTGAGCAGCTGCCGAGCACCATCGAGCTTGCCATCGCTGCTATGTTGGTAGCCGTGCTACTTGGAACTGCTATGGGAATCTTGGCCGCAGCAAAAGTGGGCACTTGGTTGGAAGGGTCAATCATGACCGGTGCCATCGTCGGTATCTCCATCCCTATCTTCTGGTCGGCCATTCTACTCATCTGGCTATTTGCCCTCGTGTTGGGCTGGCTGCCAGCCACAGGCCAAGGGGGGCTGCGCTACCTGATCCTTCCGGGCCTTGTCCTCGGATTCGCTTCTGCCGGTGCCATCACCAGACTGGTACGGGCTAGCCTGCTTGAGGTTTTGGATCAGGATTTCGTCAGAACCGCTCGAGCCAAGGGACTTGGCAGCCGCACGATCCTTTTTCGCCACGCACTGAAGAGGGCCTTCATACCAGTAACCAGCATGATCGGACTGCAGTTCGGCTTCCTGCTCGGTGGTACAGTAGTCATAGAGACGATCTTCTCGCGACCGGGGATCGGTCGTCTGATGGTAACCGCCATTCTGTGGAAAGACCTACCGCTGGTTCAAGGCGTAGTTCTGCTAGTAGCGCTTGTTTACACGCTGGTCAACCTCGCCACAGACGTAGTCTATGCCTACCTAGATCCACGCATTCGATATGGCTAAGCGACGCTTTGCGATTCCTACGCGCAAGACTGTTCCGCGACACGAGTATGCCCCTCGTCCGCGCCGCGTGCTACGAGCTAATCCTGCCGCGTTGCTGGCCCTATGCATCCTGCTTCTGGTAGCAGGAGCACTGGTTGCTGCACCTCTCATAACGCCTTACGATCCTCTCGCTATTGCGCCGGCCCAGCAGTTTCTCCCGCCGAGTTGGGAACATCCAGCCGGCACTGATCTCTTTGGACGGGATGTAGCTGCGAGGGTGCTGTATGGAGGACGCCTCTCGCTGGGTATCGCCATGCTAGCCGTGCCTCTCGCTGCGATCCCAGGTACGATCTTGGGCCTCCTGGCAGGATATTATGGACATAGGGTAGACAGAGTAGTGAGCTGGCTGATAGACGTAATGCTCGCCTTTCCCAGCATCCTGCTGGCTCTGACACTCATCGCAGTTCTGGGGACCGGAGCAGTCAACGTGGCTCTCGCCGTGGGACTCGCGGGCATCCCTCAGTATGCGCGGCTCGTCCGTGGACAGGCGCTCTCAGTAAGGCGACAACCCTATGTGCGGGCAGCTTGGACTGTCGGGTGCACACACAGACGCATCATACTGCGCCACATCCTGCCCAACGTCATCGGCCCGATTATCGTCCTGGCGACTCTGGACGTAGGCTGGGCCATCCTGAACGCCTCTGCGCTAAGCTTTCTGGGGCTCGGCGTCCAGCCGCCAACTCCGGAGTGGGGGTCCATGCTCAATGAGGGGCGGGGATTCCTGAGGGATGCACCCTGGGTTACAGCAGCCCCGGGTCTCGCCATTGCCCTAACCGTTCTCTCTGTGAATCTGCTGGGCGATGCTCTGCGTGACAGCCTTGATCCACGAATGCGAAACCGGGGGTAACGGGGGCAAAACAGAGCTCGCGAGCAGTTGAACAGAGTACTCTCGCTCAATCGCCATACCGTTCGAGCAGCAGTCTCATACGCAGATCATCCCTGATTCCCGGCCCCAGCGCGACCGACTCCCATTCTTCTTCACTCAGTCTACCGTCACCTCCAACCCTGACAACGAGCTTGCCAATACGGCGTCCAGAATGTCCAGTAAGCGGTTGCTCAGCTGTCAATACCAGGGTGCCTGTCTTCGGTACGCGCAGGGCGCGGCTGGGCAGCTGTCTGGGCAGCGCTGCAACAATCAAGTCCATTCCGCCAACTGCGCCGGCTAGGTCCAAGGCCGATCGATATGGGATATTGGTGAGGACAAGAACCGTATCCGCCTGCTCACGAACCTCGGTGAGAACCTCTTCGAGCACCTCCTCAGGATCGAGGACGGTGTAATCTGAGAGCTCCTCCCCGGGCAATCGTGTAATTCCGACCACACCGATCTTATAGGCTCCGGCATCGATGATGGTGTAAGGCTGACCCACGAGCTGCTGATCTGCACGCCACAGCGCATTCGCTGACAACACGGGGAACTCGGCACGAGCCAACAGCTCTCGCAATCCAGCTGCACCCAAACCCAGTTCCATGGGCCCGATTGCCATAGCATCGTAGCCCATGAGATTCATGCCAGCGATGACTTTCTCAGCAGCCGCCTCGTTCTCAGCTCCGCCGTCACCAACCAGTGCGTCTCCTGCATCCAGAAGCAGCACATACTCGGCCAGTCGCCTCTGATCCTTGACGTAGGTTGCCCTCCGGCGGAACCCACCGGTTGAATTCACTCCTCAGCCACAGGGCTCTGTCTCGCCCCAGTTGTCGTTAGTGTGCAATATGACCAGCTGTATTGAGTCACGGTTTTCGTTGGACGTGGGCTCTGTGGAAGAAGCGAAAAGCAAGTCGGAGCCTGGTGCTCCACCGCTGCAAGCTGACAGCAACAGGCCAACCAACAGCACAGCAAGCCCCCGTAATCCACGTACCGACACGCGATTACTCCTTGGGTGCCCGTTTTCGCCTGAGCCACCAGCTGCCCGCTGACCCAGCAGAAGCCACAACGGCAACCGCGGCGACCGCAATGAGCAGGGCTGACGGATCAGATCCCGAGTTCATGCCACTGTGCATATCTTCATTTGCAAGCACCACTCCGGCCACCGGTACAAGCGTCGGCAAGGAGGTGCGCGTAGGATAGGGTGTCTTGGTCGGTGGCCTGAGAGTTGGTGTCGACGTTACCGTCGGCGTAGCTGTGGGGGTTGTCGAGGGTGTAGCAGCCGCTGTGTCGGTTGGCGTCGCGGTGGGCGTCGAAGTGGCGGACGCAGTAGCCGTCAGAGTTGGCTGCGCGAGCACGGGCGTTCGGGTCGGCGGTCTGGGCGTCGGCGTGAGCGATGGCATGGGCGTCACAGTGGCGGCAGGCTGGTTGGGATCGGGCCAAAGACCCACCGCGTCCAGAAAGACCCAGTCCTGCCCATATGCCCTGGGATGATGAACCCACACAAATACGGTCATAGTCGGCCCTGTGGCCCTA
>JASFLR010000182.1:0-6485 GCA_050117995.1 Anaerolineae bacterium | reverse complement strand
CAGGTAGGCCGAGCTCGATATGCTCATCGTTGTGCCGGAAATAGTAGCCAGGCACCTCGCCCGCGGCTTCCAGCACTTGAGTTGCCTTGGGCCCGCGCAGGCCAAGAGCCACGGTGCACTGGGATTCCTCGACCTGCCGGAGATCCTCGACGATGATGGGACCCTCTACCTTGCGGTACAGGTCATCCGGATCAAAGAGGGTGTAGCCGTCGCCAAGGGCCCGCAGCCAGGCCTTGACCCGCTCGTGGTTTGCAGGGTTGGTCAGGAGGAGATAGCCGCCACCGTCCGGCGACCTCAGCAGCGACAGATCGTCGATCACCTGAGCATCCTCGTTCAGCATGAACCCGCGCTGGCAATCGCCTGGGGCCAGGGCGCCGACGTCGCTGGTCATGATCTGCTGGAGCGATGCCTCAGCCCGATCGCCCATCACCTGGAGCAAGCCGCTATCGCTCAGGTCGAACAGGGTGGCTCCGGTATGGGCTGCTTCCAACTCGGCCTCCAGCCCGGGGCCTATAGCTTGCTTCAGGCCCGGGTAGAAACGGGGCGCCGTGTTGAGCAGCTTGTAGTAGTGCGGATACTCGCGACCTGCGTCCCGGGTCTCGGCAATACCCTCAGCTGCCAGGGCTGCCACCTCGTGCTTGATCTCCTCCATAATATCCAAGTCGATCTTGCCGCGCGGTAGCTCGCCAGCTAGTCCGATGTAGCTGAAGGGGTGGATATTGGTCACCGTCTTGTGGATCAGCCGGGCCACCTCATCGATCTCGGCCACACCGAAACCGCGCTGCGTGAGCCACGGCGTGCCCAGCCGGATGCCCATCGCCAGTGCCGTAATCTCGTCGCCGGGAATGGTGTTCTTGTTGGCGACGATGCCCGCCATGTCCAGAATGCGCACCGCAGGCTCGCCGCGCAGGGGGAACCTGCTGCTGGTTTTGATGCCGTTCAGGTCGAGCATGCAGAAATGCGAGTCGGTGCCGCCATAAGCCAGCTCCAGGCCCCGCTTCTGCAGGCCCTCAGCCAGGGTGGCTGCGTTCTCTTTGATCTTCCACTGCAACCGCTCAAACGGTTTCGTCTGGGCGATCTTGAAGGCCACTGCCATGGCCGCGAATTTCTGCGTGTGGGGGCCACCCTGCTCGCCGGGGAACACGGCCATGTCGATCCTATTGGCCATCTCCTCGTCTGTGCTCATGATGACCGCGCCACGGGGGCCGCACAGGGTCTTGTGGGTGGTAAAGGTCGTCACGTCAGCGATGCCTACCGGGCTGGGAAAGGCCCCGGCGACGACCATGCCCGCCGGGTGGCTGATATCGGCCAGAAGCACGGCGCCCACCTCGTGGGCGATCTCGGCAAAAGTCTCCCAGTCAGGCGCCCAGGGATAGGATGTATAGCCAGCGATGATCATCTTGGGCTTGTGCTCGCGAGCCAGGTCCCGGATCTCAGCATAGTCCAGCTTGCCAGTTTGCTTGCTTACGCCATAGCTGACTACGTGGTAGCGCTTGCCCGAAAAGTTGAACTCGCTGCCATGGGTTAGGTGCCCGCCTTGGTAGAGGTCCATGCCCATGACCACATCGCCAACGTCCACTATCGTGTCGTACACAGCGAGATTGGCTGCGGCACCCGATAGTGGCTGTACGTTGACATAGATATCGGAGCTGGACACGCGATCGTTGGCAAAACAGTCAGCGCAGCGGCGCTGCGCCAGCGTCTCCACAAAGTGCACATAGTCCACGCCCTTGTAGAAACGCCGGTCGGCGTAGCGGCGGTAGTAGGCCAGCTGGTGAGGAATGTCGAGCAGCATCGACTCCTCATCACGGGTCATCCGCAGCGGAGGGTACCCCTCGGCATAGATATTGTTGAACACACTACCCAATGCCTGGCGTACCCCCTTGGGCGCCATAGACTCGGAGGGGATCATGATCAGCTTGCGCGCTTGCCGTTCCTCTTCGAAGCCAATGATCAGATCAGTTTCGGGGTCTACCTCATCCAGGTTGACCCCGAGAAAAGCATCCCAGTATTCCTCGTTCGACATTAGATACACTCCTTCGTGTTGTGCTTGTTCGCTGCTGTGACCTATGCTTGGATTGCTGATTTTAGCATCAAACGGCTTCATCAGCAACTGCAGAAGAGACGAGGACGCCCACCGGCAGCGTGAAACTGAAGGTGCTTCCCACGCCTACCTCGCTGATGACCCAGATCCTGCCGCCCATTGCTTCCACCAGCCCTTTGCAGATGTACAGGCCCAGACCCACACCATCTGTGCTTTCCTCGACCAAGTAGAAGCGATCGAAAACATGGGACAGGTGCTCCGCCGCGATGCCCACTCCCTGGTCACTTACGTGGACGACCGCGCTTGGAGGTTCACCCACGAGTTGGCTTTGTACAGTGATCGTGCTGCCTGGCCCCGAATACTTGGCAGCATTGGTCAACAAGTTTACGAGCACCTGTTCCACGCGATCCGGGTCGGCCCAAACCAGCAGTTCGCCTTCCGGAAGACCGACCACGAGGTCCCTGTCCTGGGCATGAGGCTCGAACCAGGCCACCACCCGCTGCACAACGGGGGATAGGTCAAATTGCTTTGGCTCGAGGCGAAGCTGGTCCATGTCCAGCCGCGAGGCACACAGCAGATCATCGATCATGCGTCCAAGCCGATCGGCTGCGAAACTGGCATTCTCCAGGAAGCGGCGCGTCTCTGTCTCGTCAAGCACCACCTGCGGCCTGAGCAGGGTGCTGGCGTAGCCCTTGATCAGCGCCAGCGGAGTCCGCAGCTCGTGGGACACGTTGGCGACAAGCTCTGCACGCAGGCGGTCCAGCTCTTTCTGGTGAGTGATGTCACGAAAGACCATGATGAGCCGGTCAAGCTTGCCGTCCTCATCCCGGATCAAACCGTAACTGGCCTCCACCGGGATGATGCGTCCATCTCGCGCGCGGAGCTGGTATTCTAGAAAGCCCCTGTCGCGGGCATCGCTATGCAGCAAGGGGCAATTGGCAGCTTCCGGTGTTCCTGTCTGGCCCGCATATTGGCAGCCTACGACGTCAGAGCATGGTTCGCCCCGGGCTTGCCGCAGCGTCCAGCCCGTGAGTCGCTCCATGGCCGGATTCATATCGATCACACTACCGCGTCCATCCATTACCAGGATGCCGTTGGCCGAGGCTTGAAGGAGCGTTTCGCTCTCGTGCTTCTCACGCACGATGGTGTAGCGCAACATGCTGCGCTCTACGCCAAGCGAGGCATAATCTG
This sequence comes from Anaerolineae bacterium, assembly GCA_050117995.1. Taxonomy (GTDB): domain Bacteria; phylum Chloroflexota; class Anaerolineae; order JAAYZQ01; family JAAYZQ01; genus JBFFCR01. The sequence goes on along the minus strand of JASFLR010000182.1, from coordinate 3,250 downwards.
CAAAGGCGGACAGAAAGGCGAGATCCTGATCGGTGAAGGGCTGCCGCCGCTTGCGTATCATAAACCACACGCCGATGGGCTGCTTGTGCAGGTGGAGGGCTACTGCCGCAAAAGACTTCCAGCCAAAGAGGCGGGCAACGCCGCGTTGCGAGATACGCGGGTCCTGCTGGATATTGACACCCCGCAAAGGCGTGCCGTTCAGGAGAAGCTGTCCAGCCAGCCCTTCGCCCGGACGGAACCGGATCTGGCTCACAGCCTCTTCCGGCATGCCCCGGACAACTTCTACCTCCAGGTGCTCGCCGGGCCGGTCGAGCAAGCGAAGGATAGCGATGTCCACGTTGAGGAAGTTCATGGCCTCGTCGACGATGGACGTCAACAGATCGCCCAGATCCAGGCTCGTCACCAGAGCCTGGGCTGTCCTTTGAAAGAGAGCGGCTATCTGATCCTCGGGGGCGGTTGTTTTCTGGATCATGCGGCTGGCTTGCGACCCACCAGGCGATCTGCTTCGCGGATCAGGTCCTGGACATCGAAAGGCTTTTTGATATAGGCATCGGGCCGGTGTCGGGCGACCTCTTCTGCTTCGGCAAAGTCGTAGGCAGTGAGGATAAGCACCGGCAGGTTACTTTCACTCCGCACCAGTTCCAAGAGGCGAAAGCCCGACATCCTGGGCAGGTTCAGATCAAGCACCAGCAGATCGGGCCGCTGCTGTTCGTATTGCTGCCAGGCGATCACCCCATCCGTTGCGGTAGAAACGCGGTAGCCCGAGCTCTGGAAATTCAGCTCCAGAATCTCCAGCAGCCCGATCTCGTCTTCGACGATCAATACGTGGGGATCCATTTACTTCCCCCCCTTCGCTCATGACTCAATATCCGGATCCCGACAAGTCTACCGGTGCCTGTCGGATGGGCCGGATTACAGGTAAAGACTCTCACAGCACTTCTGGCTGTACGTGCCGCGGTACGTCGTGCCCCCGGGCCCACGCCGCATCGACCATGGCGTACATCCCTCCTGCCACGAGAGAATGGCCGCCCATGATGACCGGTACAGGGGCAGCCATTGCTGCTTCGGTCAGCGATCGAACAAAGGGATCGCCGATCTGTGCCGGCTGGCGCAGATCAGAGTGGAACCGGTCCGCCGCGGAGGGCCACAGTCCCCGGTGGGCAAAAAGCACGCGATTGTCCAGGAACAGGGCCTGTCCCATCGTGGCCAGCGTCTCGAAAAACCTTTCCAGCCCCACCTCTTCTAGGTAGTAGCCCAGCAGGCTCCGTACCTCGCCCCGGGCCTGACGCCCGCTGGCCCGCATGCCCCGCTCCTCGGAGAGGACGCGGGTACTGCAGGCCGTTTCCCGCTCCAGGTAGCTCCAGGTCGCCGAGCTGACGCGACCGGCAACCAGGATCGTGGCATCGCGGTCAATCATCAGGGCCAGAGCTGCATCTAGGTGCGATAGATCCAGTGCCAGGCTGTCCAGGTACGCCCGCGTATGTGGTCCGGCGCCAGGGTGTGAGGCCAGCGTAAATAGGTCCACCGGCGTGTCCACGTCGAACTGGGTGGCCCCTGTGCGCGGCAGCTCGCGGATCGGCAAGCGGGCATCCTCGCCCAGCAACCAGGCCAGTTCGTTATCATTCTCCGGTGGCGGTTGTTCCTTGAGGGCCGATGTCGGTGTGAAGGCCACAAAATCGGAGGAGTAAAAGTTGTTGGTGACGATCTGCCGGTCGGCTGCCAGGATTGCCCCGGCAATAGTTTTCATGTCAGAGGCTGTGAGCAACGGGCCTGCCCCGCCCCCCAGGTAGAAGCAGCGCTCCATCCGGTGCTTCTCGATGAGCTCCGCCAGCCGCCGCCCAAAGTGAAACGGCTCGCCAGGCGGGTCCAAATCCACCAGGATTGGATACTCCCCCAGGCGGCGGACCAGAGCGGGCGAGTTGGTAGACACCACGACCGGGCGCAAGCTGGGCACCGTCAGCGCTCGCTCGACCAGATCCAGCGTGACCGCCTGGCGGGTGCGGCTCACCATCCGCTCCGGCTCGCTTCCCTCGCTGACGCCGGTCATGATCAGCAGCGGTAGGGTTTCCACACTCATGATAGGAATCTTAACACTGGAGACTGCTTTTGTCAACGCTGTGCCAATCAGCCTGAAGATTTCGCGCTGGGCGCACAGGCGCGTCGGTGGCAGCTTGACCCCAAATGTGCGCCATGATATACTCCGACCTGAGAGGTTGGTCTGATCCAGGCGAAACAGGATTTTCGCGCTCGCCTCGACGCCTTCCATCGAGCTCAGATCGCCAGATGACGGTCGATCTACCGCCGGATGCTACCCTCCGATATGGGAGGAATGCCAATGCTGGCTCAGACAGAGACATCCTACCTGTGGGTCTTCTGGATTGTGGCAATAGCCCGCTTTCTGGTACCGCTGGCGATCCCGCGCTTCCCGCTGCCAGGGATCCTCGCAGCGTTGATCCTCGACGCCGTGGACCAGACGATCTTCCAGCAGTTCCCCGGTATGGAATTGGAGGGCTACCAGGGTTACGACAAGGCTTTGGATATCTACTACCTTGCCGTTGCCTACATTACCACGTTGCGCAATTGGTCGAACCTATTTGCGCTCCGGGTCAGCCGTTTTCTGTTCTACTGGCGGTTGGTAGGTGTGGCACTGTTCGAGCTCACCCATCTGCGCTGGCTGTTGCTGGTCTTTCCCAATACCTTTGAGTATTTCTTTATCTTCTACGAGGCCTATCGCCTACGCTGGAACCCGGAGAGGATGTCGAACAAGCTCCTGATCGGCGCTGCCGCCGCCATCTGGATCGTGATCAAGCTGCCACAGGAGTACTGGATCCACATCGGCCAGATCGACACGACTGATTGGATCAAGACCAGCCTCTTCAAGGTGCCCGCCGACACGTCTTGGGCTGTGATCTCCAGGACCTGGCCCTGGGTCTTTGGGCTTGTGTTCGCGTTGGTAGCTGCCTTACTGAGCGCGGTCTGCTGGCTCGCCCGGCGACGACTGCGTCCGGCTGACTATGCGCTGTCCTTCTCCGCCGATGCGCACCAACCGGCTTTCTCGGTGGAGCAGGTGCGTGGCGCTCTCGCCAACGAGGCCAGCCGTATCGGGGATGTTGCGTTGGTGGAGAAGATCGTACTGATCACGCTGGTGAGTATGTGCTTCGGGCAGGTGCTCCCCGGCGTGCAGGCTACCAACTTGCAGTTCGCCGTCGGCGTGCCGGTGATTGTCCTGGTCAATACGGCGTTGAGCCAC
>JASFLR010000181.1:0-6491 GCA_050117995.1 Anaerolineae bacterium | reverse complement strand
CTTTGCGGGAATATTGGGGGGCAGGTGTAGCCGATACGTCTTGGCGCCATCCAGATAGTTACCGGCGGCATCGTGCTCCGTATAAGCATACTGCGAGCCAATACCGACGATCTTCCACGCCATCGCGGGCGTGGTCCCCCAGCCGAGGTAGAAGAAAAGCGCTCGCGCATCGGGATCGAGCACGCCAGATGGCGAGAAGGTGTATTCGCCGCCAACGAAGGGCGTCTTCCACGCGCTATCTGGATAGTAGTATGCGTCCTGGTCGCGCGTGCTGAAGGCGATGGCGCGCGCGGTGGCATTACCGACGGCAGCGGCATCGGCCAGAATCTCTTTCATCCGCGCATCAGGGGCAAAAGGCTGGTCTTTCCTAATGCCGATGGCGCCGAGCAGGCCACGTATCTCAGGGTCTACGGAATCGAGCGGCTCCTCCGCCACGACAACCGCGATTTGATCAAAAAGGGAAGCGTCGTTGGCCAGGATGGTGTTGAAATACTGCCCGGAGATGTTCACGAAATTCATGGCAGGTGGATTCGCCGCCTGGGCCAGGGGATAGACACGAAAGCGCGCTTTCGAGTTCTCGACAGCTTGTTGCGGGTCGCCGCCCACGGCAAAGCCGCGAAAGAAGCCGAGATTTCCAAAAGTCGGCGAGCGCACCACAAAGTAGCCATCGGGCAACGTGTCCTCATAGCCCGGCGGGACCAGTAGGTACTTGCCGCCCTGGCCCGCATCCGGCCCGGCTCTGCCCAAGTCGACAACGTAGCGAGCCCAGAAGTCGTTTATGAAGCCAAGCACGTTCGGTGGCACCTCGATGACCAGGGGGCCGTCCTTCGTGTCCAGCCAGGTAAAATTGTAGACGGTCTCAGTGTTGGCCACGAGGACGAGCCCGCGCGAGTCCAACAGCGATTCGGTGATGAGCACAGTCTCGTTGTCCGGGCCGAAGGTCCGAATGCCTGTCCTCAGTGCGTAGAATGATGCTGCGGGCAAGGAGTCGAGAAATGCCTGCACGCCGCGCTGGAAGTCAAGATTGTCATAGACCTTCTGCACGGTCGCGTCGTCGGGAAAACCATCAGAAAAGGTCAAGGTGCCTAACCGAGTCTCGACCCTATCCGCTGTGGTGATGGATGCGGGTTTCTCGGTGGTCATCTTGTACTGAGTCGTGACAGCTGCGGCACCTGACGAGTAAGCCGTGCCAACACGAGAGTCGGCAGAAGGCACACAGCCAGTTAGCACCAAGACAACAGCGAGTAGCACACCTACCACTTGGAGGGACTGGCACCAGCCGACAGGTACGCCTTTCGGCCTGTGCCCTGCAGCCCTCATTTCGGTCGCATTCGCCACGGGAACCGCCTTTAGCTTCTCTTCCAAGCCAAGTCCTCCTCTAGGTGTCGGTACTTGCTAGCTCCGCGCGGAGCGCGCCATCGCCAGTCCGGCGATTGGGTGCAGCAACTCCTGTCCGCTCTTGTCCTCGTCTACCTACTTTCAGCTACTTCAGAACCTGAACCTCGCCTGGCCCACACTGTCACTGTGTCACCTATTCTTAGTGTCTCCTGTCTCCTCCACTCCGCAAGCCGCATCCGTCATCAGAAACTCGAACATCTCCGCCAGCCCGGCAAAGCGCTCCTCGCGGCCCGTGCCCACGCACTGCACCTGGCAGCGCCACGGTGCGTCCGGCGCCTCCCGCCATAGTCGCAGCAGGTAGCTTCGATAGCGATCCGGATCGACACTTAGGGTGGCGAATGGCCTGTGCTCGTCCAATCTTTTCCTCCTGGGCCGGTTGGTCTTGATGGGTTATGTAGCGCAGCGTGCTGTGGTTGGCGGGGGGCTGCCGTCCGGTCCATCTTGAATCAGTATAGCAGAAGGCCTTGACGAGATCCTGACGAGCCCCCCACGTTCCGAGAAGCCAGGTCAACCTTGAAGATGGGGATCGGCCGTGTTGACGCGAAAGGGATCCTATGGTACCATGCTGGCATCATCTTCGACCGAAAAGCGCCACCACCCGGCGATGAGAGGCAACCGTGCATACCAGATTGCAGCTTCGCTTGCTGGGGACGTTCGACGCCAGGCTGGATGGCGTCCCCATAGAGCGGTTTCGCTCCGCCAAGGTCCGCGCCTTGCTGGCCTACCTGGCGGTGGAAACCGGCCGACCGCACCTTCGGGCGGCGTTGGCAACCCTGCTTTGGGGCGAGTATCCAGAGGCGGAATCCCGGCAGAGCCTGAGCCAGGCGTTGACCAACCTGCGCAGCCTGCTGGCTCCGCTAACCATCCCTGGCGGCCCTGCAGAGCCGCTCCTTTCCATTACTGGCCAGTCCGTTCAACTCCACCCAGATCCGGAGCGCTTGTGGGTGGACATCCACGCTTTCGACTCACTGCTGGCAGCTGCTGACCGCCAACGCAGCTCGGCGATGGAGAAGATTGACCTGGGCGATCCCCTGGAGGAAGCCGCGGCGCTGTATCAGGGCCCCTTCCTGGCCGGGCTCTCCCTGACCGACAGCCGCGAGTTCGAGGAGTGGCTGATGCTGCACCGCGAGCAGCGCCACCAGGCCATGATGCTGGCGCTGGAGCGGCTCGGCCGCCGCCACCTGACAGAGGGGCGCACGGAGCTGGTGCAGCGCTATGCACGCCGGCAGCTGGCGCTGGAGCCATGGAGCGAGAGTGGGCATCAGGCTCTGATGCTTGCTCTGGCGCTGGCAGGCCAGCGGGGGGCTGCCCTGCAGCAGTATGAGGCCTGCCGTAAAGTGCTACTCGAGGAATTGGGCGTCGAGCCATCAGCCGCGACGGAGGTGCTGGCCCGGCAGATCCGTGAGGGGGTTCCGCATCCGGCCATGGTGGCGAGCAGCCTGCCCCCTGCCCCTTTCGTCGCCCGTGAGCGGGAGTTGGCCCGACTGGAGCAATCACTGGCGCGGGCGCTGGCCGGCCAGGGCCGGGTAGTCTTGGTAGCGGGCGAAGCCGGCACCGGCAAGACGGCGCTGCTTGAGCACTTTGGCAGGCGCACTCAGGAGATCCACCGCTGGCTGGTCGTGGCAGGTGGACGGTGTGGCGCCTATGCCGGTCTGGGAGATCCCTTCCTTCCCTTCCGCGAGATCCTGCATACGCTGACCGGCGATACGGAGGGGGTGTGGCCAGGCGGCATGGGAGACCCCGAGCACACCCGACGGCAGATGACCCTCTTTCCGCAGGCTGCAAAGGCCCTGCTGGCCGAGGGCCCTGACCTGATCGGGCGCCTATTGTCAGCCAAGACTCTGGGCGCGCGCGCCGAGACGCTGGCACCGCACCTGAAGCGATCTCTCCTATCCCTAGCGGGTGCAAGCGCCCTCCAGGTGCCTCCTCAGCAGGAGATTATCTTTGGCCAGGTGACGCGGCTTCTGCAGGCCATCGCCGCCAGGCAACCCCTCCTGCTACTCATCGATGACCTGCAGTGGGCCGATGCGGCGTCGCTCAGCCTGCTCTTCTACCTGGGACGGCGGCTCGCAGGCTGCCGTATGCTCGTGGTGGGCGCCTACCGGCCCAGCGAGCTCGCGCTTGCCTCTCTCCCCCCGCTGCGGCAGGGGAGACGAGCGGGAAGGCCAAAGCATCAGGCAAAGGACGAACGGCACCCGCTGGAGGCAATCCTGCACGAGTTCGGCCGGCTGTGGGGCGACATCGGGATCGACCTCGACCAAGCCGATGGCCGGCGCTTTGTCGATGCCCTGCTGGATGGTGAGCCCAATCGCCTGACGGAAGGTTTTCGCGACAGGCTTACCCGGCACACAGGCGGCCATGCATTGTTCACCATCGAGCTGCTCCGCGCTTTCCAGCAACGGGGTGACCTGATATGCGACGAAGCGGGGCGCTGGGTCGAGGGTCCGGACCTGCATTGGGAAGATCTGCCTCCGAGGGTGGATGCCGTGATTGCTGAGCAGGTCGGCCGGCTTCCGCGCGAGGCACGGCGCCTCCTCGAGGCCGCCAGCGTGGAGGGTGAGTCGTTCAGCGCCGAGGTGGCGGCCCGTGCTCTGGGTGCTGAGCCGGCATGGGCCCTGCAATGGCTGAGCGGTCCGCTGTCCGGCGAGAGCCAACTGGTACAGGCCATCGGAGCGAAGCCCCTTCCGCGCGGGCGCCAGACGCTGTCGCGCTACCGCTTCGCCCATGCCCTGTTCCAGGGATACCTGTATGGCCGATTGGATGCCGTGGACCGAGCGTACCTGCACAGCGAGGTTGGGGAGGCGCTGGAGAGTCTGTGCTGGGGTGATGAAGTCGCGTTGGCGCAGGCCAGTCCGCAGCTGGCTCGGCACTACGAGGAGGCAGGCCGGGTCCTGGAGGCGGCTCGCTACTGCCTGGAGGCGGGCCGCTGGGCGGCGAAGCTGGTAGCCTACGACGAAGCAATTGCGCACATCGAGCGCGGTCTGGCGCTGCTGCAGGGTGTCGCGGCTTCGCGCGAGCTACTGCGTCTGGAACTGGGTCTATGCACGGCGATATGCACTCCGGTGATGATGCAGCAGGGCATACAGGCACCGGCCTATAGGCAGGCACTGGAGCGCCTCGCCGATCTGGTGCAACATCCAGGCTTGCAGGACGATCCTCAGCGCCTAGCCGCGCTGAGCGTGCTCGCACTGTCGGCGGGCTGGTCGGCCGACCCTGTGCGCACCGGGCAAGTGGGTCAGCAGCTCCTGGAACTGGCTCAGGACGGCGACCGGCAGACGCTGCTGCTGGGACACTGGGCGCTGGGCTTGAGCGCCTGGCTGCGGGGACAGCTTGTCCCGGCCCGTGAGCAGCTGTGCCAGGCTCTGGTCCTGTACGACGCAGATACCAGCCGTCCTCTGGACGGGTTAGTGGCAATGGACCCGGGCGTCATGGCCCGTGCCATGTTGGGCGCTGTGCTGTGGCAACTGGGCTATCCCGACCAGGCTCGCGCTTGCTTCCGGCAGGCGGTGATGCAAGGACAATCCCTGGACCAACCATCCAGCGTTGCCTTTGCCCATTACATTGCGGCGATGATCACGTCTGTCGTGGGCCGCGACATGGCTGCGGCTCTGGACCACGCCAAGTCGCTCCAGCCACTGAGCAACGTGAGCCTGGTCTACCGCTCGTGGGCTGAGATACTGGCGGGGCAGGCGCAGGTCCAGCGTGGGCGGGCCGGTACGAGCGCTGCCGAACCAGGGCCCGAACACGGCCTGGCCCGCGTTGAGGAGGCGAGATCCAGCTGGCAGGCCGCAGGTTCCGGTGGTGGCTACGCCGGCCTGATGCTGCTTGAGGCTGACGTCTGCGCCCGATCGGGCCAGGTCGAGGGGGGCCTGGAAGCGTTGGATCAGGCTCAGAACTGGATCGAGCGTACTGGCATGCAGGCGATAGGAGCGGAGGTCTGGCGCATGCGCGGCGAGCTACTGCTTGCCCTTGCCTCGGACGGCGATCCCGTGAGCAGAGGGGGCCAAGAAGCCGAAGCCTGCTTCGAACGGGCGATGGACGTCTCCCGGGAGCAGCAGGCTCGCATAACGGAACTGCGCACAGCGGCAAGTCTGGCTCGGCTGTGGCGGGCGCAGGGACGGCGCGACGCGGCCCGCGAGCTGCTGGCTGGCGTCTATGGTTGGTTCTCAGAAGGGTTCGACACGGTGGATCTGGTCGAGGCGAAGGCGCTATTGGACGAGCTTGCGTGAGCGATCCCATCCAAGCTAGGGCCTTTGGTGGCCGCGCGGCGACAAAGATCCTGAGATAGGTCCGGTCCGCGAAGCTTAGGGCTGGCAATTGCCTCGGCAAGCAGGACCGGTAATCGTCATTGCCGCTGCTGTTTGCTATGAAAGCATTCCGGGGGCGGGATCTCGATATAGGCCACCCGGTAGCGCCGCACCCGGCCGTCAGGATGGGCCCCGTCAGGCCGCTTCCACCCGAACAGCGGCCGGATCACTTCCTCCCGTTGCCACGGCTCCAGCGTGAACGGCTGCCCGGCCCACTCCCCCTTTACGTGCACCAGCACGTGGTCGAAAAAGTTCTCCGCCGCCCGCGCCGCCGCCTCGTCGAACCAAAACGCGCTGCCCTCATCACCCATTGCCGCGCGCCTCAGCCACCCTTGCCGCCCCTGGTCACCTTGAATTCCCCCCGCAGGATCTCGGCCAGGCTCAGCTCCCTCTCCGGCGCCATGGCCGCCACCCACGACCGCTGCGCCGGCGACAGCCCGAACTCGGCTATCATCTGCCGGATCTGGCCCAGCGCCTTGTTGGCCATGTGCAGCCACGGGTTCTGGTACAGGTTCCCCGTTTACGCGCTCGCCAGGATTGGCCCGCCTGTCTCCCCCAGCCGATTCTCCGCCTCCACCCACCGGCCCCACGCCTGGCAGTACATGGCCAGCGCCGCCCGGTCGACCTCCGAGTATAGCCTGGCGTCGATGAGGATCCCGACGACGCGCCGCCATTCCTTCTGCCCCTCTTTGCACAAGTGCCGCGGCACGTGCGGCGAGGAGCCCGGGACCGGCACGCTGGGCTCGCGCTCGTTCAGCGGCCGCTTGCCCGGGTTCCCCGCCAGCT
>JASFLR010000180.1:0-6493 GCA_050117995.1 Anaerolineae bacterium | reverse complement strand
CGCGCCCTCCCGGAAAAGTTCTGGGCGGTCTTTGACCCAGCCCATGAAGTCGGCTGTTGGTGCTTGCGCGCCTGGCGGGACCCGGCCTTTTGCTGGAAGCGCTCGGAGGAATAATGCGCAAGCGGGCAGTAAGGAGACACCTACCGCAGGCGTCTTCGGATCCTATCGGGGATCACGACTTGGTGCTCGGGCGATGCGTTCACGGTCCCCTGGCTCCCCCCAAATCGACGAGAGGGACGCTATACACAGGATCAGGACTCAGTGCCTGGACGGGTCTGTGAGTGCAACGCGGGCAATTCCTGGGTGAGCAGGATGGCTGCCAGGGCCAGGCCGACCAGGATCAGGCCGCCGGCGACCCAGAATACCGCCCGGGGGCTGATCTCTTCAAACGCATAGCCGGCCCAGACCGGTCCAAAGATCAGCGCCAGGCTGCGCGCCGACTGGTAGAGGCCCAGCAGCTGGCCCCGGGTTCGCTTGTCCCCAAAACGGGTTGTCAGCGCTTGCAGGCTGGGCTCGCTCACACCCCGCCCAAAGGCAAAGGGCGCGAACAGGAGCGTCACCACGATGGCGCCATTGGCCACTGCTACCCCAATTGAAGCCAGTAGCAGCGCCACCATGCCCAGCGACAGCAGCTTGCGCTCCCCAAAACGGGTGACCAGCGGCTTGAGCAATGCCAGTTGGGTCAGCACCTGCATTAGCCCATTGAAGGTTAGCATCAAGCCGATGTATAGCTGGACTTGGCCCGGATCGGCCAGATCAGGAAACAGAATGCGGTTGGCATAGAGGGCAAAGGTGGCAGGCACGGCGGAAAAGGCCAGCGAGGCCACAAAGCCGATGGCAAGGATCAGGCGCAGGGGGCCGATGCGCAGGAGCGTGGACAGAGGCACCGAGGGCCGGGGCTCGGCTTCCAACTGGTCGGCTGCCCGGTCCTCGGGTGGCAGCGATTCTTCCAGCGTGAAAACGGTCAGCAGTAGTGTGCCCGTGGTGATGATGGTCGCTCCGATAAAGGGGGCCACGGGTCCCAGGTTGCTCAGTATCCCGCCAAAGGCCGGGCCAAAGATAAAGCCAGCGCCAAAGGCGGCCTGCACCAGGCCCAGGCCCTGCGCCCGCCGCTCCTCTGGTGTGACGTCGGTGATGTATGCCTGGGCAGTGGTGATATTGCCCCCTGTGATGCCGTCCAGGGTGCGAGCTACGTACAGCATGATCATACCGCCCGACATCGGCAGGGCCAGACCCCAGGAGTCGATCACCTTGCCCAGAGGACCCGCAAAGATGAACAGAATGAAGGCCAGCACCGTGCCCATTTGGCTTACGATCAGCACCGGACGGCGGCCATACCGGTCCGACAGACGTCCCAACCAGGGAGCAGCTAGGAACTGGGCCGCAAAGAACGAGGTCGACAGGAGCGTGATCTGGAGGACGGTCCCCCCAAACTGGCCCTCAGCGTAGAGCGGCAGGATGGGCAAGATCACGCCCGCCCCAAGGATATTGGTAAAGACGATCAGCAATATGGGGAACAGTCGTTTGCGATCCATGCTTGCGCTTCCCAGTTCAACACGATGGCCTTCAGAGATAGGCGCCATTTTACCACAGAACCACCGTGGCACCAACCTTTTCCCCGCCACGGATGCCCACATCCCTCGCACTCTTCCATAGCCTGCAAGGCGCTCACTTTTGGGGTGGCCCCGCTTTTGGGGTATAATGCGCTAACCTGGTGGGTCCGCAGCTATCTTGACGAGGTCCGCTGGCAAAGTCTTGACGGTACGCACATCGACGATTCAGGCCAGATATCATGTTCGAAGTGGTTTTTCTTGGCACATCAGCTTCAGCGCCCTCCATCCGGCGGGGGCTGCCGTCGGCTGTGGTCATGCACAAAGAATACCGCTTCATGGTGGACTGTGGCGAGGGCACCCAGCGCCAGTTGCTCCGCAGTGGGTTGGGCTTCCGCCGGCTGGACCGGATCTTGCTGACCCACGGGCACCTGGACCATATTCTGGGGTTGGCGGGCCTTGCTTCGACCTTCTCTCGATGGGAGATGATCGACCATATCGAGATCTATGGCGGCAAGTGGGCGCTGGATCGCGTGGAATCGCTGATGGGGGTTGTGTTCGGACGCTTCCGCCCCCCGATAAAGATCGTGCTGACCGACCTGGAGCCGGGTGTCGTCCTGGAGGACAAATCCTTTCGATTGAGCGCTTTTCCGGTGACCCACCGGGGTCCGGGCAACTTTGGCTACATCTTCCAGGAAAAGGCGCGGCGCCCATTCCTGGTCGAAAAGGCCACTGTGATTGGCGTGCCCGAAGGTCCAGAGCGGGCGCGCCTGGTCCAGGGCAAGCAGGTTACGCTATCCGATGGCCGTACCATCCAGCCCGACGAAGTGCTGGGTCCGCCGCGGCCCGGTACGAAATTCGTTTACGTGGGCGATGCTGCCCGCGTCGACAACTTGGTGGATGCCGTGCGCGATGCGGACGCGCTGGTGATCGAGGCCACCTACACGTCGCTAGAGGCCGACGTGGCGCGCGAGTTCGGTCACCTCACCGCCCGGCAGGCAGCGGAGCTGGCCGTGGCGGCTGGCGTGCAGCACCTGATCTTGCATCACATCTCGCGGCGCTATAGCGAGCGGGAGATCCTGGACGAGGCCTGTCCGATCTTTCCAGAGACGGTCGTCGCCCGCGACCTCGACCACTATCAGGTGCGGCGCGGCGCGCCCCTGGTCACGATGGAACGGGACAGGCCGCGATAGGCGACCGGGTTGGCCCCGCATTCCACTCGCTATTCTTTTGGTTCCCCCAGCTCTTCCACTGGCGTATCGACGTACTTGTCACCGATCTCGATGAGCATGCGGGGGATATCATCAATGATGGGGTACTTGCGCCCGCAATCGGGTTCCTGGCAGACTAACCACACACCATCGATCAACTCCAGTTGGCCAGGATCGTCACCGGGCTTGCGGGTCGGTCCGGACACACAGGCCGGGCATCGCAATATCTCGAGCAGTTCTTGACTGATCATTCTCTGCCTCCTTGGACGGAAAAGTGCGTGCCCATTATAGCACAAAGCTTGGCCAGGGAAAAGTGGAGGGACGGGGGGATGGCAGTGGGAACTTTTCCGGTGACCTCAGCGTCTAAAGAGCGTGCCGGTATCACCCAGATCTGGGAGTGTGAATGACGGGACACGAAAGTAATGAAAAAGCAGGAGAGGGACAGGGTTCGCGACTGGACCGGTTCCGCTCCCCTGCTGGACAACGCCAATCCCTGCCATCCGAACAGGGCAATTCCCCCTCGCCGGAAGGTGGGTCAAATAGCGGATTCAGGCAAGTAGAGACCTCACGACAGGCGGCACCGGGCGGGCACGCATCGCGCCCGCCAAACAACCAGCCTTCCCCTTCTCGCCAGGTCTACGTGCCGCCTCCCCCATCTTTTGATCCTGAGGTGGATCAATCCGGGGACCGTGGAAAGCCCAGCATGACCACGATTGCCCTCATCTCCATCTCGGCTGTCGTCCTGCTCTTCCTGCTGGTCATCTGCGGCCTGACCGCGGGCTATATCGCCATCGCTTCTGACCTGCCCTCACCGGAGGCGCTACGGTCGCAAGCTGCCGGTTTCGTCAGCACCCGCATCTATGATCGCAACGGGTACCTGCTCTATGAGATCATGGATCCTACCGGCGGGCGGCGCATCCTGGTGCCCTACGAACAGATCTCGCCCCATCTGATAAATGCTACAGTCGCCACCGAGGACGAACGATTTTGGCGCCATCCTGGCGTGGATCCCATCGGCATCATCCGCGCCGTGATCCAGAACGTCCAGGAGGGCGAGGTTGTGTCCGGGGCCAGCACCATTCCCCAGACGCTGGTGGACGTCGTCTTTATTTCCCCCGAGGAGCGGATGGGACAGACGCTCTCCTACAAGATCCGCGAGGCTGTCCTGGCTGCCGAGATAAGCCGCCGGTACACCAAGCGCGAGATCCTGGAGATCTATCTCAACGAGGTCAACTTTGGCAATCTGGCGTATGGTGTCGAGGCGGCAGCCGAGACCTATTTCGGCAAGGCGGCCAGCAGCCTGACCCTGGCTGAGGCCTCGATGTTGGCCGGGCTGCCCCAGGCTCCCGCCTATTGGGATCCATACGCCAACTGGGAGGGGGCCAAGCGGCGCCAGGCTGTGGTTCTGGACCTGATGGTCCAGGCAGGCTATATCAGCCAGGCCGAGGCCGACGACGCCAAGGCCGAGGAGTTGCCCCTCAGGCAGCTAGAATCCAACGTACAGGCGCCGCACTTTGTCATATGGATACAGCAGTTGCTGGAGCAGAAATATGGTGCCGACGTGCTCTACCGCAGCGGGCTCAAGGTGACGACTACCCTCGACTCGCGCTTGCAGGACATTGCCCAGGCGGAGGCCCAGTCCCACCTGGCCACGCTGGAGGACCGGCACGCGACCAATGCTGCGCTGGTGGCGCTGAAATCTGACACTGGAGAGGTGCTGGCCATGCTGGGCAGCGCCGATTTCAACAACGCCGAGATCGACGGCCAGGTCAATGTGACCATGCGTCTGCGCCAACCCGGTTCGTCCATCAAGCCGGTGACCTACGTGACCGCTTTTGAGAAGGGATGGACCCCGGCTACCCTCATCTGGGACGTTGAGACCGAGTTTATCGATGCGCTGGGCCGCTCCTACGTGCCCAAGAACTACGACCGCAAGGTGCGCGGGCCTGTCCTGGTCCGCGAGGCGCTGGCCCAGTCGTTGAATATCCCCGCCGTCAAGACGCTCGACTTTGTGGGCCTGCCAGCCATGCTCGATACTGCCCACCGCCTGGGCATCGATTCCCTCAATCGCCCCGATTATGGGCTGAGTCTGACGTTGGGGGGCGGAGATATGACCCTGATGGAGATGGCCGGCGCTTATGCGGTGTTTGCTAACGGCGGCAAGCGGGTGCCTCCGGTTGGCATCCTGCGTATCGAGGACGCCTCGGGCCGCATTATCGAGGAGTACCAGCCTCCTGTTGGAGAGCAGGTGATCAGCCCCCAACACGCCTACCTCATCACCGATATCCTGTCCGACAACCAGGCTCGCGCGGGCACCTTTGGGCGGAACAGCGCCCTCAAGCTCTCCCGTCCGGCGGCTGCCAAGACGGGTACCACCGACGATTGGCGGGACTCGTGGACGATGGGCTACACGCCAGAATTGGTCGCCGGTGTGTGGGTGGGTAACTCTGACAATACGCCTATGCAGAATGTGACCGGCTCTTCTGGCGCGGGACCTATCTGGCACAATTTCATGGAACGGGCGCTGGAGGACACAGCCGCAAGCCAGTTCGCGCGCCCCGATGGCATCGACGAGATCGAGATCAGCGCCGATGCCGGGTCGCTGCCCAGCGAGGCCTGCCCACCCGACCAGCGCCGCACCGAGATCTTTGCTGCAGGCCAGGGGCCGCTGGGGCCGGAGTATGACTTCCACCAGCTCATCGATATTGATGTGTCGACCAATGCCTTGGCAACCGAATACTGCCCTGCTGAGGTCGTCGAGAGGCGATACTACTATTACCTACCTGGTGAGGATGGGCAAAAGTGGGCCCAGGAGCACGGGATACCCCAACCGCCCGAGGAAATCTGCTCCGTTCACGGGGAGGTGGCCGCAGCGTTGCTGCTGCAACCAACGCCAGGTGAGACTGTCTTCGGCGAGGTGTATGTGGAAGGACGGGCCAATCTCGCCGATTTCGATCACTACATTGTCGAATATGGCGTTGGTCGCGATCCTATTGGTTGGGGCCCGGTAGCGGGGCCTATCTACACACCGGTCGATGGCGGGCTATTGGCAATATGGAACGTGAGGCTCCTCGAAAACCGGGACTATACCTTGCGGGTGCTGGTCTATAACCGGGCGGGCCAAGCTGCCGAGGCACGGACGTGGGTCTTGGTGCAGAATCCCACCCCGACGCCAACCATTACGCCTACACCCACCGGGACGGCTACGCCTACGCCGACCCTGACCCCCACACCAACTGCCACGCCCTCGCCGACCGAGACGTCCACGCCCACACCCACGGCAACGCCCGTCGATCTACCCACCATCCCGCCACCGACAGCCACAGTCGAGCCCACCAGCCCGGCAACGGTGCCTCCACCGTGATCGACTTGCCATAGGCCCGGCGTAAGCAGGGAATCAGTAGTGGCTGGGTTTGGCATGCAATCATTGGCGGCGGGGACTTGTCCGCCGCCTTTTATCTTGATCAGGTGCTGGCAGATTGCCAGCTTGTCAGCCTACTCGCCCCTCTCACTCCTCGCTCGATATTTGGGTAGGGGTGTCTGACCTCAAGAGGATGCCAAGAACGAGCAAGCCCGCGGCCAGGTCGAACAGGATCACCCACATGACGGAGGGCGGCCCGAGTGGCTCAAAGAGCTGGCCGATCAGCCAGGGAATCGACATGGCCCCGATGCTGGCAGCCACCAGGAACCATCCGGTCACCTGCCCCGTGATCGGGATCCGCCGCTCGGCGA
>JASFLR010000179.1:0-6496 GCA_050117995.1 Anaerolineae bacterium | reverse complement strand
CCGACTATAGTGCCTTCAGCCAGGCGACCGCTGCCTGCACGCCCGAACAGAGGGCAGAAGGGGCGGGTGCGATCTGTCTCATGGCTCGTGATGCGGGCGTCGTCGCCTCAGGGGCGCTGACGACGTCTGTCCTCGAGATCGGCGTAGCCAACTCGTTGGGTGTATTCGGCCGTTTTTCCACAACTCGGGCCGAGATCGGCACAGTGATCATGAGCGACACCAGCGCCGGCTATGCCTCCGACATGGCCCTGGACGTGAGCACTCTCGATTTCGAGGCTATCGGACGCGAAGCGGTGGGAAAATGCTTGCAGAGCCAGAACCCGCGCAGCATCGAGCCTGGCGAATACACCGTTGTGCTGGAGCCCTATGCTGTTCAGGACCTGATCGCAATGATGAGCTACACTGGCTTCAGCGCCGTAGCGATGCAGGAAGGGCGGAGTTTCATGGTTGGCAAGATGGGCGAGCAGATCGTGGACCCGCGTGTCTCTATCTGGGATGATGCTTCGGATCCTGGTGGCCTTCCGCTGCCGTTTGACTTTGAGGGCGTGCCCAAGCAGCGCGTAGATCTGATAGAGAAGGGCGTGGCGCGCGGGGTGGTCTACGACTCGTATCGCGCCGGCAAGGAGGAAGGAAAAGCCTCCACGGGCCACGCGTTGCCTGCACCCAATTCCTTCGGCCCCTTTCCCCTGAACACCTTCTTTGGCGCTGGCGATGCGACCCTGGAAGAGATGATCTCCAGTACCGAGAGGGGGCTTTACATCACGCGCTTCCACTACACCAGGCCCGCGGAACCGACCAAGGTCGTTGTGACTGGCATGACCCGGGATGGCACTTTCTTGATCGAAAAGGGCAAGATCGCCTACCCGGTCAAGAATCTGCGCTTCACCCAGAGCTATCTGGAGGCGCTCAACCACGTGGAGATGATCGGCAGGGACTATCGATTGCTATCGGGCATGGGTGGTCTGGGCGGCACAGTCCAGCCAGCCCTGAAGCTGGGCGGCTTTACCTTCACCGGCGCAACCGAGTTCTAAACGTGACTTCCTGATGGACCTCTGGGAGTCCAGATGCGCGAGCTGCGCGTGCTGGCCCAGGGGTCCATCCGTTCGCCGGTCCGATTTTGGGTGCCGCGCTTTGCTTGCTCCAGGGGACCAGGTCCATGAATCTGTGGCTCATCGAACCCTACTACACCGGCTCGCACAAAGCGTGGGCTGAGGGCCTGCAAGCACACAGCCTTCACGATATACGGCTACTCACGCTTCCGGGCCGCTTTTGGAAGTGGCGCATGCAGGGTGGGGCGGTCACCCTGGCTCGCAAGGCCAGAGCGCTTGAAGATCGGCCCGATGTGCTGCTCGCGTCCGATATGCTGAACCTGCCGGTCTTTCTCACCCTGGCCAGACAGGCCATTGCAGACCTTCCTGTGGCCCTCTACTTCCACGAGAACCAGCTCACCTATCCGCTGCAGCCAGGCGAGAAGCGCGACCTTCATTATGGCTTTGTCAATCTGGTCAGCGCTCTCCGCGCTGATGTCGTGTTCTTTAACTCTACCTACCATCTGGAGGAGTTCTTTGATGAACTGCCTCGTCTGCTAAAGCACTTCCCCGACTGTAACGAGTTGTGGACTGTCGAGTCCGTGCGCGAGAAATCCCACGTATTGCCTCTGGGGCTGGATCTTGCGCGTTTCGATCGGTATCGTCACGGGCATCCGACGGCGGGCCGGCCGCTGATCCTCTGGAACCACCGTTGGGAGTACGACAAGAATCCGGAGGCATTCTTCCGCGCTGTCTATGCATTGGCCGATGAGGGCCTGGACTTTGGATTGGTGTTACTGGGCGAGAGCTTTCGCAATCAGCCGGCCGAGTTCCTGGAAGCGCGACAGCGCCTGCCGGACAGGATCGTGCGGTTTGGCTACGCTGAGGACCCTGCCGACTATGCGCATTTGCTATGGCAGTCGGACATCGTCGTCAGCACAGCTCTGCACGAGTTCTTTGGGGCAGCCATAGTCGAAGCCTGTTACTGCGGCTGCCTGCCTATCCTGCCGAAAAGCCTTTCCTACCCCGAACTAATCCCGGCAGAGCACCACGGAGACTGCCTGTACGATGACGAACGCGGACTGGTGTACCTATTGCGCGACGCCCTGCAGGCCATAGAAAAGACCCGTGCGTTTTCCCTGCAGGGCGCGATGGCCCGCTTTGCTTGGGAGCAGATGGCTCCCCGCTACGATGATCTCCTCGAGCAGGTATCCAACGCGCGGAACCGTCGTCTGTTGGAGTAGATTGTTCTTCGTTATCTTCTCAGGCAGTGTGTCGCGTGCCGGGCGCTCGCAGATGGGCAAACATGCTGACGATGCGCCTGACATCGCCCTTCGAGTAGGGGCGGCGGGGCATGTGTTGCGTGATATGCGCGGGCAGCTCTTGCGCGTGGATGGCGGGAAACGGCAGCCTGTCACGGGTCTGCGGCCCGAGCTCGACGCGCACCGAGGGATGGGTAAAGACCGCTGCACCCTCGATCCACAGCCGCGTGCGGCGGCTTAGCTCGCGGTCAGTGTTGTTGATGCAGCTTCGCAAATAGTCCACGTTGCGCTTGAGTTGCTGCGTGGGGTCCCGGATCGGCTCCTCAGGCTGTTGCCGTCCACTGCGGCTCACTTTTGCCTGGTACCACTGGCCATCCCGGCAGTAGACGTGCCCCCGGTGGTTCTTGGTCTCGAGGGCAAAGATGCCGTTTGGACCAACTACCAGGTGGTCCACATCATCGGCGCGCTCGGGCATTTTCAGGTTGTTCAGCAGGTAGTAGTCGTCATCCAAAACTGACAGAATGTCGACAGTGCGGTTCTGTCCCCGCAGGCCGGCCCGCAACTGGCCGCGCAGGGCGCTATTGGCCCGGAATCGGCCCTCAAAGTGAGCCAATCCCGCTCCTGACGTCAGTGCCAGCGTTCCCATCAGGAGTCCAGGCCAACAGGCAACGTCCGTCACCAGAGGGAGAAAGATCGCCAATACGAAGAGGAGGATCAAGATCGCCGTAAGCAGGCGCAGGTTGCGCCGTTGGGCATCGAATCTCGCGTGGGATAGTTCCTGGGCGACGTGGTCTTCAAAGTCAAGGACGCGCAAAGCTGGTCTGGGCTCCTTTGCTTCTTTCCTGCCAGTAGGATAGCTGCGGGCGCCAACGTGCCCGCTTGTAGAACAGTGATTCTGTGTCCTGTGGATGGTGGTAGAGCCACTCCAGGAGGCCCGGTCCGTGCTGGACTACCTGCCTGCACAACCGTTGAAAGAGGAATCCCCGTACATGCGGTGCTTTCACATGCCAGCGGCGGGCTGCCGTACCCCCGGCAGCGACAAAGGCATGTAGGTTCGGCTTTGCTGGCACCAACTCCAGACTGTCTTGATCCGTCAGGAAGATCTGCTGCACCGTATCGGGCACATTCAGCGGCAGCTCGAGCACCGCCAGGTAGCTGCCGTCCAGCAGCAAGAAGACCAGGTCGAACTGGCCGGCCAGCGCTGCGGCTTTGGCCGGGACTTGCAGCGTCTCCTTCCACTCTGCCAGTGCCTTGCCCGCAAACTGGTCAAAGGTCACGTCATACGGGATGATCAGGTCATTCGCGCCCAGGATGCCATAGCCACCGGACAGAATAGCCAGATCAAGCATACTGTGTCCCCATTGTTGCCAGACGGCCCGCACACCCTCCATGACCATGCGGTGGTGCTTGCCGGTGTACATCTCGGCAGCTGGCAAAGCATGATCTGCCAGACGGGCCTCGGCGCGTCGCCGTCCCTCGAGATCTGCCAGATCGTCAGCCAGAGCCAGGTCAGGTACCTGACTTCGTTTCTTGGCAGAGCATGGAGTGATGATCAGGGTGCGTATCATCTCACGGCTCGCTGGACAGGATGCTGTCAGCCTCGCGGGCGGCCTGATTGAGTGCAGTCTGTGGATCCAGGTATCCCTGTGTCACAGATACTATCGCGGTGTAGAGAATGTCGCGTATCTCCAACTCGGCTGCCACCGCCGGTTCGGGCTGCCCGTAGGGCAGGATCTCCTGAACCTGCGCCTGAAAGAAGGGATACGTTTCCAGTGTATCGGTCATCCAATCCAGAGCTGAGAGCCGCACCGGCATGGAGGTCAAGTCCGCTGCCCAGCGCGCCGATTGTGGGGCCTCGCTGAACCAACGGATGAAGCGCCAGGCAGCATCCTGCCGGACAGGGTCGCTCTGGACGATAAAGACATTCGCGCCGTACAGAGCGGTTGCGGGGGCTGCCAGGTCAGACTGCGGGATCATCGTCTGTCGCCACTGGAATGGTGGGACACCGCTCCGCAGCGCCCCATCGTAGGCATCCACATAGAGTGGGCTGTTGCCGGTGGACGAGAAGGTAAAGGCCGCCTGCCCGTTGGCAAAGGCGACATAATCACCAAAGGGTTCCTCGGGGCGCCAGGCAAGGCCGGCATCGATCAGGCGCCTGAGTAGGGCCAGGCTCTCGAGCCCAGCAAGGTCGTTGAAGGTCGCGCGCTGACCGGACGCGTCGAGCTGTGCGCCGCCCCGGCTGTTGAGCCAGGCGTTCAGGGTGGAGACACTCTCCACAAAGGGGTAGCAGCCGACGCCCGTGGTGGCAGCAACGTCAAAGCAGGCCTGCTCGAACTCGGCCCAGGTAGCTGGTGCATGCTCCCATCCGGCTTGTCGCAGCAGCGTCTCGTTGACCCACAGGCCGACAACATTCTGGGAGAAAGGAAAGGCCAGCGTCTGTCCTCCAAATGCTGGGAAACGGCCCGATTGCAAGTAGCCGGGGAAGATGTCTGCCAGGTCTTCTTCGGTCAGCCCCAATTCCGGATCCATCATATAGGCATCCAAGGGGACCACGACACCCTCGGCGGCATACGCGGCGATCATGCTGGGGAAGGCGACCGCCAGGTCAGGCAGTTCGCCGTCAGCAAGTGCAGCTTGCATCGCGCCGTCGATGCCGACGTAGCCGCTCTTGGCAACGATCTCGAAACTGATGTCTGGGTTTTCGGCTTCAAAGTCCCGCACCATCTCTCCGAGGAGCAGGCCCTGCGGCCGATCGAGGGCAAAGGGCTCCCAGAATACCAGAGTGGTGATGCCTGGGTCGGGGGTTTCAACCGGCCCGAGCTTGGCGGTTGGGGTTGGCGCAGGTTGGGTCGGTGGGGCTTCAGGTGTCAAGAACGAGGTGTCACAGGCAGTCAATCCTGCTGCAAGAAACGCCAACAGGCATCCGAGTGCGGTGAGCCTGCCAGGCAGCCGAAGCCGTCTGGAGGGAAGGTGCGACCGTTCGGTCTTCATGTCATGTGAGCTCTGGCTGATTCCTTTGAAAAGACGGGTTGCAGGAATTGGCCCGCAACCCGTCATCTATACAGCAGAGATCATCCCGGAAGGCCGCGTGAACAGGGTTCACGCGCGCCCTCCGGGGACTGGTTGATAGCGGACCTACGGAGTGTTCTCAGCCAGGCTGACGTTGGCGTCTTCCTGGAGCTGTGTCAGCGTCTCTACGATATCCGCGCCGTCGAGGATTTCGCTGTAGGCTTCCTCCATCATGCGGCGGACCTCTTCGTAGCAGGCGCACCACTGGGCTTCGTAGGTGCTGTAGGGCATAAGCTCAAAGCCCTGAGCATAGACCGGGTTGGCCTCCATGTAGTCGGTCATGGCATCCGCCGCAGACTTGCGGACGGGGAAGTAGCCAGAGATCTTGGCCCAGCGGGCATTCTGCTCGGGCTCGGTGAACCATTTGGTAAAGAGCCAGGCAGCCAGTTCCTGCTCGGGCGTGGTCTTGGGCACGGTGACGCTGGCGCCGTAGAGGTTCATGACCGGCTCGTCCCCGCCATCCATGTAGGGCAGTGGTGCAACGCCCCAGATGAACTCGCCCTGCTCGCCGGACTTGACGGCCGAGTCATAGTAGGGCACGCCGGAGGTGGAGCCGATGGTGAACAGGGTCTTGTAGTTGCCAAAGTCGGTCTGGTCGCCGTAGGACTCGGCGATGAGGGTGATGCAGCCCTGGTCGTAGAGGTCCTTCATGAAGCTCATGGTCTCTATGACCGTGTCGTTGACAAAGTCGAAGGAGCTGCCGTCTTCGAGGAAGTAGGAACCGTGGCGGCTAAAGACCAAGCTGGCAAAGCGCGAGGCGTCGGTGCTGATCTCATAGCCGACGGTGCCGGCATCGGGGTCGGTTGCGGCGCAGACCAGCTCAGCGAACGCTTCCCAGGTTGTGGGCGGGCCATCGTAGCCCAGTTCGTTGAGCCAGTCCTGGTTGTAGTACATGACTTCCATGGAGCGGTTGGGCGGGAAGGCCATGCGGAAGTGGCCGTCGCCAAAGACGGGGCTCACATCGGCCTCAAAGATGCCCTCCGGGAAGTCAGCGATCTCTTCCTCAGTCAGGCCCCATTTCGAGCTGTCTACAAAGTAATCCATGTCGACCAGGGAGTCGGTGAGCTGGTACTTGGCGACCTGGTTGGCATAGCCGACGGTGAGGTTGGGCAGGAGGGTGGGGTCATTGGCAGCAAT
>JASFLR010000178.1:0-6502 GCA_050117995.1 Anaerolineae bacterium | reverse complement strand
TGGATGCCAAGCTGCGTGTGCAGACGCGTGCCGAGATCTCCAAGCTGCACCAGCGCCTGGAGACGACCTTTATCTATGTGACCCACGATCAGACCGAGGCCATGACCATGGGCAGCCGCATTTGCGTGCTGAAAGATGGCTTGATGATGCAGATCGACACGCCGCAGAAACTCTATGACTCGCCCAATAACATCTTTGTGGCTGGCTTTATCGGCAGCCCGGCCATGAACTTCTTCGATGTGACCTTGGTGGAGCAGGATGGCGATCTGTACGTGGACAGCGGCAGTTTCCGGCTCAAGCTGCCGCCCGAAAAGGCGCAGGCAGCCCGGGACTATGTCGGCAAGCAGGTCATCTTTGGTACCCGCCCCGAGGATATCCACGACCGCGAGTTCACGCCACCCGGCATCCGCGCCGAGCCGCTCACCGCATCGGTGGATGTGACGGAGCTCATGGGCAATGAGATCTTTGTCTATCTGCTCACCGGGCAGAAGCAGTTTATCGGCCGTATGGATCCGCGGACGAGCGCGCGGGTTGGCGTCACGATGGACGTCGTCGTCAATATGGACAACGCTCACCTCTTCGACCGCGAGACCGAGGAAACTATCCGATAGTTGAGGGTGCAACTGGCAATGCAGACAATGCACAATTCTCGTCACGGGAATTGTGCATTGTTCTTTATCGCTCTCCAGTGCTCCGGCCCGACAGAGGCTGATTCCGTGGACAGGTTGTTGCCAGATGCCTTGTGAAGGAGAACCCTATGGCAGACTTTGAATTGACGAGAGAGCTTCAGATTCCGGCAAAGACCAAGATCGTGCAGTTGGTGATGGATGGATTGGGTGGACTTCCGCGCCAGTCGGACGGCAAGACTGAGTTGGAGGCAGCGGATACTCCGAACCTTGACGGCCTTGCGGCGCGCGCCCAGTTGGGGCTCGCAGTTCCGGTGCGCCCTGGTGTAACGCCGGGTAGCGGTCCGGCTCACTTGAGCCTCTTTGGATACGACCCCCTCAGGTTCGACGTCGGAAGGGGGGTGCTTTCGGCGTTGGGCATTGGCTTTGACCTCCATCCCGAGGACGTCGCCGCGCGCGGCAACTTTTGCACGATCGATGATGATGGCCTGATCACCGACCGGCGTGCTGGTCGCATCCCTACAGAGTTCAGTCAGAAACTGACGGCCATGCTGCGGGAGACTGATCTGCCGGGCGTCCAGGTCTTTGTGGAGACGGTAAAGGAATACCGCTTTGTATTGGTTCTGCGGCCAACATCGGGCCAGACACTGCATGCCAATATCGCCGATACCGATCCGCAGAGGACGGGCGTCCCATCCCTGCTTGCTGTGGCCGAGGATGAGGCATCGGAGTCGGCGGCGCAGCTGGTCAATGATTGGATCGCGCAGGCTCGCGAAATTCTCAAGGACCACAAGCCGGCCAACTCCTTGAACCTGCGGGGCTTTGCCAAAGACCCGGGCTTTCCGAAGTTTCCCGACGCATTTGGACTGCGGGCTGGGGCCATCGCCACCTATCCCATGTACAAGGGGGTAGCCAAGTTGGTCGGGATGGAAGTGCTACCTGTGGCGGGGGAGGCCTTGGAGGATGAAGTCGAAACGCTGCGCGAGTATTGGGAGCAGTACGATTACTTTTTCTTCCATGTCAAAAAGACCGACTCGGCTGGGGAGGATGGCGATTTTGAACGGAAGGTCGAGGTGATCGAGCACGTGGATGAAGTGGTCGTGCCGGCTATCATCGATCTCGATCCTGATGTGATCATCGTCACCGGCGACCACTCCACGCCCGCTGTCCTAAAGAGCCACTCCTGGCATCCTGTCCCGACCCTGCTCTGGAGCCGCTACTGCTGCTGGGATGGAGTCAAGGAGTTTGGTGAGCGGGCTTGTGGGCGCGGCAGTCTGGGCGTCTTTCCCGCATCAGACGAGATGCAACTGGCCCTGGGCCATGCGCTCAGACTGAACAAGTATGGCGCCTAGTGCTGTGCCAGCCATAGCCAGTCGCGAGGGCAATGGGCTCGATGCGGCGGGCATGGCTGGCGCGGTGGGTAAGGCGTTTCGCGAGATATTTGGCTACGCTGCCCGGGCAACCTTTCGCGCACCGGGCAGGGTCAATCTGATCGGCGAGCATACAGACTATAACGACGGATTTGTGCTGCCGATGGCCATCGACCGCTGGGTGTGGATGGCTGTAGCAACTGCAGGCCGCCAGGACCGTACGATCCGGCTGGCGGCCCTGTCTTTGGATTCGGAGGTGCAGACGTTTTCTCTCGATGACTTGAAGCCTGCGCGACACGCTCGCTGGACCAACTATGTGCGAGGTGTGCTGGCCCTGCTCGAGCGGGCTGGGCACCGGCTGGGCAGCCTCGATCTGGTCTATGCGGGCAATGTGCCTATTGGCGCGGGTCTGAGTTCGTCTGCGGCTGTAGAGGTGGCGGCAGGCACGGCTACTCGAGAACTCTATGGCCTGGATCTGTCAGATTTGGCGCTGGCGCAGGTATGCCAGCAGGCAGAGCACGAATTCGTTGGGACGCGCTGTGGCCTCATGGACCAGCTCATCTCTGTAGCCGGTGAGGAGGGCCATGCCCTGCTAATCGACTGCCGTCAACTGACATGGGAAGCGGTGCGCATCCCCGAAAATGCCGCTATCGTAGTCTGCGATACTGGCAAGCGTCGCGGTCTGGCGAGCTCTGCCTACAACGAGCGGAGGGCAGAGTGTGAGGAGGGGGCGCGTCTGCTCGGTGTAGAATCCCTGCGCGATCTGGATGTGGACAGCTTTGAGGACAGGGCAGAGGAACTCCCCACTCTTTTCGGGCGGCGCTGCCGGCACGTTGTGCACGAGAACGACCGTACCCTGCGCGCCTCCAACGCCCTTGGGCAGGGGCGATTGGATCTCTTTGGCCAGCTAATGAACCAATCGCATGCTAGCCTGCGCGATCTCTACGAGGTGAGTTGCGAGGAGCTGGATTTGATGGCTGCACTGGCCCAGTCGCAGCCGTCTTGCTGGGGAGCGCGGATGACCGGTGCCGGTTTTGGTGGCTGTGTGGTCGCCCTTGTTGAGCGCGATGAGCAGGCCAGCTTTGCTGAGACGATGGCAACACTCTACGAGCGGCAGACGAGGCGCACGCCTGCTCTCTACGTGTGCCAGTCATCAGCCGGGGCCGGACCAGTCTCATGAGCCCGAGTGGCCTCGGCAAGCGACCTGTACGGAAGCATCTGCACAATTGCTACGTTTCACATCTCTTCTCAGTTCCCAGGACTCTGTCCTATCGTTTGCCATGCTTGCCCCGGTGTGCTACAATGGAAGCGATGGGATTCTGGAGTGAATCTGACTAGCTATGCAAGACTACCAACTGCGCCAGCGCGACTACCTGTTAGAGATCAGCCGGGCGATGACCTCCCGGCTGGATCTGGAGTCCTTGCTCGAGCTTACCCTTAGCAGCGCGGTCGAGATTCTGCGCGGACAGGCCGGTCTGATCGTGCTGATGGGCCGGGACGGGGTGCTCCAGGTTCGGGCCAGCTATGGCCTGCCTTCGCGTCTCTTTCGCTTTTTCCAGCCGCTGTGGGCCGATCTCCCGGGACTGCGCGAACTCCATGATCGGCGCGAGGATGGCTCCCGCTGGCGCATCCCTGATCTGGAGATGCGCCTGGGGATGGTCGCGGCTGCCGCGGGCCTGTCCCTCAGCCAGGTCGTAGCCCTACCGCTGGTCCTCGAGGACAATCTGATCGGCGCTATCTATATCTTTCGGATGCGGGGCGGTGCCTTTTCGGCCAGCGACCGGGCTCTGCTGGCAGCCTTTGCCGATCAGGCAGCCATCGCTGTGCGCAATGCGGAGCTCTACCAGCAGATCAGCGATGAGCGCCAGGCTCTGTCGACCATCATCGAAAACAGCGCCGAGGGAGTGATGATCCTCGACGCGGCGGGGCAGGTTCAAGTCTATAATCGTGCGCTTGCGCGCATGACTGGATGGCGCGCAGAGGAGGCATTGGGGCGTCCGTCTTCCGAAGTGCTGGTCTTGCAGGACCGCCAGGGTCAGCCAATCTCCCTGCCCCAGCCCCCATCCAAGCGGGCCTCGGCTGCAGAGAGCCGGGCCTATGCCGAGGGGGATGTGGTGCGGCGGAGCGGGCCGCCGATCACGGTTGGCGTCACAGGCACGCCCCTCTACGATGAGAGCGGCGACCTGGCCCGTGTCATTCTCAACGTGGTGGACATCACCCGCTTTCGCCAGGCAGAAGAGCTAAAGTCTACGTTTGTCTCTGTTGTCTCTCACGAGCTCAAGACCCCGGTAGCCCTAATCAAAGGCTACGCTGAGACGTTGCGGCGTGAGGACGCCGACTGGGACCGGGAGACGATGCACGAAAGTCTGGGCGTCATTGCCGAGGAGGCAGATCACCTCACGCATCTCATCGATAGCCTGCTCGAGGCCAGTCGGATTCAGGCCGGAGGGCTAAAGCTGGAGCCAACGGACGTACTCTTGCCGCGGTTGGTCGAAAAGGTAGTCGATGGTTTTCGTACCCAAACCCAGATTCACACCTTCGAGCTTGACTTTCCGGATGATTTTCCCCCTGTTTGGGGCGATCCGGACCGGCTGCGCGAGGTTCTGTCCAACCTGGTGAGCAATGCCGTCAAGTACTCGCCCGATGGAGGCACCATCTGGACGGGCGGTCGCGTGGATGGAGGTGGCGTAACGGTGTACGTTGCCGATCAGGGCATAGGCATACCGGCGGAGGAGCAGGGCCGCATCTTTGATCGGTTTCACCGGATCGAGACTGGCCTGCACCGACGCACCGAGGGAACCGGGCTTGGTCTCTATCTGGTCAAGGCCATCGTCGAGGCCCATGGCGGGCGGGTGTGGGTTGAGAGTGCACCTGGCCGCGGCTCGATCTTCATGTTCACGCTACCTAGGCGGTGAGCCACTAGCCACTGCCAGTCAATTCCCTGCCCAAATCGTTGCTGGATGGTGACTACTATCGCAATCGAGGATGGTAAGATGGTGTCTTCTGAGGAAAAGCTCATTCTCGTCGTCGATGACGAGTCGCGCATGGTGCGTTTCGTGCGGATGAACCTCGAGCTCGAGGGCTACCAGGTGGCTGAAGCCAGCACTGGCATGGAGGCCTTGGAAAAGGTGCGCGATCAGATACCTGATCTCGTCGTCCTTGATGTCATGATGCCCGAGATGGACGGCTTTGAGACACTGGCGCGGCTGCGCGAGATCTCGACGGTACCGGTGATCATGCTCACGGTCAAGGGGGACGAGGAGGACCGCATCCGGGGCCTGGAGCTGGGCGCCGACGACTATGTGACCAAGCCCTTTAGTCCTCGCGAGCTCGCCAGCCGGATCCGCGCTGTGCTGCGTCGCGCCGAGATGCCCTCGCCGGTTGCCAAGACTACCATCCGCATTGACGATCGCCTCGAGATCGACTTTCGCCAGCGGGAGGTATTGGTTGATGGCGAGCGCATCCGCCTGCGGCCCACCGAATACCGGCTTCTCTACCATCTGGTGAATAATGCCGGGTGGGTGATGACGCACGAGATGCTGCTCTCCAAGGTTTGGGGGTACGAGTACCGCGAAGAGACGGGCCTCTTGCGGCTCTATATTACCTACCTGCGCAAAAAGATCGAGGCGGACCCGAGCGATCCACACTATATCTTTACCGAGCGCGGCGTCGGCTACCGCTTTGTCGACTTTGGCAAGGATGAGGAGTAGCGCTCGATTCTGAAGCTGGCAGTCACTAACTGCCTGGCATACTTGCCAAAAGCCCCGCCGAATGGTAAAATGGGCTTGCGTGGGCCGTTAGCTCAGTTTGGCAGAGCAGCTGCCTTTTAAGCAGCGGGTCGCAGGTTCAAATCCTGCACGGCTCACTTTAGTTGTCCATCCGAAGGTTCGCCACCGTTTTTGTGCCTCTGCGGTGTGTTGCAACTTTTGCCTACCTCGTATGTTATTTCGGACTAGCCCCCGTAACTTCTGGGCCTGATTTTACGTCTAGTATAGTAGGCATCCGGTGCAACACAATCCAATCCAAGGGAGGACAAGATGAAGAGAGTATCGATGCTGGCAATGCTGGTTCTGATCCTGGCTGTTGGCGCTCTGCCAGCAGCCGCCATCACCGGGGGTGAGCTGGACGGCGACGGCCACCCTAATGTAGGCTTGATGATCGCCGACATTGACGAGGAGCCGCAGTGGCGCTGCACCGGCACGCTGATCGCGCCGCGGGTATTTCTCACGGCGGGCCACTGCGTCGGAGATGGGGCGACCGGGGCCCGCGTCTGGTTCGACGCCGACCTGACAGACAACGACGAGTATCCCTATGGGGGCGAAACTTCCTACGAGGGCACGCCTGTACCGCATCCATTCTACCACTGGGGCGACTCTGATCCGCACGATGTGGGCCTGGTGATCTTGGATGAGGCGGTCACCGATATTTTGCCGGCCACGTTGCCCGAGCCTGACTTGCTGGCTAAGCTTAAGAAAGACCGGATCCTGGAAGGTGGATACGGAGGGA
>JASFLR010000177.1:0-6509 GCA_050117995.1 Anaerolineae bacterium | reverse complement strand
CAGCCTTGGCATCGCAGCTGCTGGCTCTGGGTGTTGTGGCTTGCTCTCTGCCGGCGTAGCCGGTTGGTCCGCAGCTTCTGCCCTTTGCTGCTCTGCGACTTCTCGAGGTGGTGTGCCTGCAGTCTGCACGGGCCTCTCTTTGCGGCGGCGTGCGGCAAAGTAGATCGCCACACCAAGAAGCATGGCCAATCCAACTACAACGGCGGCAACGATTAGTTCCAAATCCATATCACATTCAATCTATCCGAGCCGACATGATGCCGGTCTACGCCAAAGTGATGTCGGCGCGCAATGGCAGCCGGGAGCCAGGACCGCGCCCTCCAAATACCGCTGCACCGGCCCTCATGCGCCCACGAACGCGAGCTACCGGGGGTCCTCTGCTGGTTCCGGGTGCTCCTCAGTACGGACCTGGTTGAGCAAGTCCCAGTACTCATCGACTCCAACAATGGCCACCATGGGCTTGCCAAAAGTCTCTACGATAAAGTGCTCTCCTCTGAATTTGGCCTGTTCCAGGATGTCGCGGGTCTTGGTGCGAAGTAGCGTCGAACTGATGATCTGTGGATCAGTCGTCTCCAATACGCTGCTCACGGTCACACCTCCAAATGTGTGAAGCGCTGCCGGGTACAGGGGGTGTTGGGTTGTACCGGTCCCAGCTGCTTGCGTGTCTCGCCTTTACCTGCCCTTACTAATCACGAAGCGGGGCTGAGTAGGAGAGCCTCAAGGTATAGGTGCCGAAAGTTATACGAATTATATCACTGGCTTGCCGAGTTGTCAAGGATTTTTCCTCGACTATTGATATCGGGCGGCCCTATGCCCCAGTGCCTTGTCCACTCCAGCCGCCATGCCCGGCAAGAGGAGTGAATTCCCGCAACTCCGAGAACCGCCTTCCTACTGCTTGGCGTGGACTGTGACCCGACCGGAGCCAGGCTTTGACGGTTACCTGCCTCTATACCTCTACTTCTTCCGGTCTGGTGTGATTCATGCTATAATTCCATCCACTATGCCAACGAAAAAGCCTATGGCCTCCGGTAGCTGCGTCTTCTGTGATATCGTGCGTGGCACCACCCAATCGAGTGTTATCTATGAGGACAGTTCTGTCGTCGCCTTCATGGACATCCAGCCCGTCAACCAGGGGCATGTCTTGGTTGTGCCCCGGGTTCATGCTGCACACCTGGCAGACCTGGACACCGAGACCGGTGCTCAGCTCTTCCGGGTGGGGATGGCGCTCTCGGGGGCCATCCGGCAATCAGGGGTACGTTGCGAGGGCGTGAATCTATTCCTGGCCGATGGTGAGGCGGCGGGGCAGGAGGTCTTTCACGTCCACCTGCACGTCATCCCGCGGTTTCGAGGGGATGGTTTCGGCTTTCGGTTTCCTGCTGGCTACCATACTCTGCCCGAACGGCGGGAACTGGATGGGGTAGCTGCCGACATCCGCCGGATTCTGGAGGTTGAGCGAGATGCCATGTGACGATTCGGGTATCCGTCGCATGATACTGGCTTCCAGTTCGCCTCGCAGGAGACAACTGCTCTCCCTGCTCGGCATTCCGTTTGTAGTCAAAGCGCAGGGCGTTGATGAGAGCCGTCTGTACGATGAGCCGCCAACAGAGCTCGTGCTACGGGTCAGCCAGGCCAAGGCTCTGGCTATCCGCGAGGTTCGGCCCGACGAATTGGTCGTGGCTGCTGACACGATTGTGGTACTGGACGGGGACATACTGGGCAAGCCGGTCGATCCCGACGATGCCCGGCACATGCTCGAGCGCTTGCGGGCGCGATCGCACATGGTCTACAGTGGCATCACCGTCTGGCATCCTGCTAGCCGGAGGATGATCAGCCGCCTGGGCGAAAGCGTGGTCTGGATGCGTGCCTACACCGATGAGGAAATCGACGCCTATATAGAAAGCCGCGATCCGATGGATAAGGCAGGTGCCTATGCCATTCAGCACGCGGTATTTGCCCCCGTGTCCCGCCTAGAAGGTTGCTGGCTGAATGTGGTTGGATTGCCCCTCTGCCATCTGGGTGAAGCTCTGGTGCGCTTCGGCCTGGTGTCGCCTGCGAACACACCGGGTACCTGCCGGGCTTTCAGCCAATACGATTGCACTGTCTCTTCACAGATCATAGGGCGGGCAACCACCCCCCGTGTGACCGCCGGCCTGTGAGGTGGATTGTGGAATCTGAAAAGCAGACCAAAGGTAGGCCCGGGCTGGGGGCTGCGTGCCATGCCTGAATTGCCCGAGGTGGAGACCGTAGCCAGCGATCTTTGCGCGCACCTCACCGGTCGGCGGATTGTTGGAGTGACCGTCAGCTGGCAGCGTTCCATTGCGCGACCGTTCCACGAGGAGTTTATTCAACAGGTCACTGGGCGTCAAGTACGATCAGTATCCCGCCGCGGGAAGTACATAGTCATCGAACTGGATCGCGGCTATCTACTTGTACATCTGAAGATGAGTGGGCGGCTGCATCTAGTACCTGCCACGCAACCGTTGGACACTCACCTGCGCGTCGTCTTTGATCTGGACAACGGCCATCAGATGCGCTTTCAAGATACGCGCAAGTTCGGGAGGCTCTATCTTGTCGATAATCCTCATCAGGTGACGGCGGGTTTGGGGCCAGAACCTCTTGCCAACGACTTCTCCCTTGATGACTTTCGCAATCTGCTGGCGCGACGTACCGGCCGGCTGAAGCCCTTGCTGCTCAACCAGAGCTTCCTTGCCGGATTGGGCAATATATACGCCGACGAATCCCTCTTTGCTGCCAGGCTGCATCCTCTGCGCAAGGCAGACTCGCTGACCTCGGCTGAACAGGCCGCGCTGTACCGTGCCATCCGTACTGTGCTCAGTGGCGCTGTAGCTGGACGTGGTACGACTCTGTCCGACGGCGGGTACACAGATGCCGCGGGACAGGCGGGCACCTTCCAGCACAGGATTGCTGTCTACGGTCGCACGGGTGAGCCATGCCACCGATGCCAGACGCCCATCGAGCGAATCGTTCTGGGTGGGCGCTCGGCGCACTTCTGCCCAGACTGCCAGGTTATGTGAGCACGGCAGGTCGCAGCCGGCTACGACTGTTCTGCTACCTGGCCTTGCCCCTCTCTGGTGCGTGCCCGAGGTCCTCGCTTGCCCCTCTAGCCCAACTTGGTACCAATGGGGGACTGGACTGACAGTACCTACTCTGGTATAATGTCATAGCCACAGGTCGCCGCTGCGGTCCACGGATGGCAGCACAGGTTTCGGGACGACAACTGCGCAAGACTTGCGCGCCAAAGCCCTTTTTGCAGCCAGCGCGAAGTTAGAGCAGAGCAACTCGGGTCAGTCTCGAACCGCGGGAGGAGATGATGATAGCTCTCGATCTGCAGCAGCTCGGGTGGCTGTTCTATGGGCTGCTGGCTGCAGTCGCACTGATTCTTGGGTCACTGATCGCCTATGTGGTCATTGCCAATCGGCGCCAGCGGAAGAGAATAGTCGCGGCTTTCGAAGCGGACATGATGGCGCCCCGTCCCGCAACCCGGGTTACCGGGCAGATCCTGTCGCTCGTGCGCCGGGAGTTCGGCGGGCCGCTGGAGGTGGAAATCGGCGGCACTACCTACTCGCGCCTGGCCGAGATAGAGGATCCACAGGTCAGACGCCAGATCGTAGGCAGTGCGTTGGAGCTGATCCAATTTACCGGTGTGCTGGAACAAGCCACCGGCACACCAGCGCTTGCGGATGAGAGTAGTACCTGGCGTGAGGATCTGCGGGAAAGTAGCCAGGCCGAACTCGAGCGCATCCAGTCAAGGATAGCGCTCGGGAGCGATAGGTCGGAACGACCCCAAGCGCCCGATGAGGTAGAGGAGCAATTCCTGAACCTTCTCACCGAGATGGGACATCCTGCCCCACCCCCTGAGAAGCCGAGCGTGATGGGCGCGCTCCGACGCAGAAGAGTCCCCAAGGTCCCAAAGAAAGAGGACTCGCGTTCCTTTGTGGACGATATAGAGGAGATCGTACAGCGCAAGTTGCATACAGCACCGGCCCTTGCAGGGCGTGGCCTACACGTGCGGCTGGGTGAAGATGGCTCAGTCCGCTTTCTATTCGAGGGCAGGGAGTACGGCAGTCTGGAAAAGGTGCCAAACCTTACGGCTCAGCAGCTTGTCCAGGATGCCATCGACGAGTGGGATGAGATGGTCTAAGCAACCCTAGCGGGGTTGTGCTAGCCGTTCATCGTGACCGGCTCCATGTGGAAGCGGTCAGGGCGCTCGGTGGGGTGCAGGGTACCGGCTTCGATCTCTGGATGGTGCTCAAAGATAAGCAGCACCTTCTGGTCTACTGCCCAACGGGCCAGCTTCCGCTGCGTCTCGATGGAGACCAGTGGTTCGACATCATGGGCCGGGACCCATGGGAGACGCTCGATATGTACGGGCCAGGGGGCTGCATCGCCAAGGAACAGCGCCAGCTGGCCCTTGCTTTCAATGACCACGCATTGGTGAGCGCGGGTGTGGCCCGGCGCAGCAATGACTCGCAGGTTCTCGTCGAGCCGTGTGTCGCCGGACAGGACTCTTAGCTGCCCGGCCTCCTCGATCGGATGCACGTTCTCCCGTAGATAAGTGCTGCGCGTACGCTCATTCGGCAGGTACGCATCGGCCAGCTCCAGCCGCTGGACGCAGTAGGCCGCCCTGGGGAAGGTCGGCACCAGGGCTCCTGCAACGTCGTAGGTGGTGTTCCCTCCACAGTGATGGCTGTGCAGGTGGGTGCTGACAACCATATCCACGTCCTGTGGCCCCACGCCCAGCCGCTCCAGGTTGCCCAGGAGTCTATGGTTGCCTTCCAGGCCGAGCACTTTGTGCTCTTGCTTCGATAGCTTGTCGCCGTATCCCGTGCCGACCAGGATGCACCGCTGGCTCGTCTGGATGAGTAGGCAGCGTAGCTCCATGCGCAGGCGGTTGCGCTCGTCGGGCTGCGCCACCCGGCCCCACAACGTCCTCGGAACCAAACCAAACAGCCTGCCTCCGTCCTCCCAGTAGGTCCCGTCCGACACCGGATGCAGCGAAATCTCTCCGAACTGCACAGAAGATGCTCCTGAGGAATCAGCTCGCCTGAAAGGAATCTGGCTCAGTCGACCTTGCCCAGTCTCTGGCGAACTCGACGCCGCGAGCGAGGGCGCGCTTGTTGGGCTCGATGATCTTCCTTCTGCGTTCAGGGATATGCTCATCCAGCGTGCGTACCACGCTCTCGATCGGAACGATCTCGCGCCTTCCGAGCATGGCACCCAGCAGCACAACGTTCGCCATCTTGACATTGCCAAGCTCGGCGGCGAGGTCGTTCGCCGGCACGTAGATGGCCTCAATGTCGTCTCGTTCTGCCCTGGTGCGCACCAGCGTCGAGTTGGCTACCAGCAGCCCTCCAGGCTTGACCAGGTCTACATATTTGTCCATGCTTGGGGGATTCATGACGATGCAGACACTCGGCTGGCGGATGATCGGTGAGCCGATATCCTCGTCAGAGAGGATAACGATGCAGTGGGCTGTCCCGCCCCGCATTTCAGGTCCATAGGACGGGATCCAGGTCACATGCCACCCTTCGTCCATTCCAGTATAGGTCAGCAACTGGCCTGCAAAGAGGGCGCCCTGCCCCCCAAAGCCAGAGATCACTACTTCTTCGTGCATGTCTTGCTCCTTCTGTTGGCGCGAGATCCAGGGCGCGGCGTGCCACGCTTCCGGCTCGCTTGGTCGGTCACTTAAGCTTCTTTGCCTCGTCGTGAACCCGGTAGTCGCCCAGAGGATAGTAGGCAAGCATCCGCTCCTCCACGAATTCAAGAGACTCTTTGGGTGTCATGCCCCAGTTGGTCGGGCAATTCGATACGATCTCCACCATAGAGAAGCCCAGCCCGTGCTTCTGGACTAGAAACGCGGTCTTGATCGCCTTGCGCAGCTTTCGTACCTCTGCTGGTCTGTGTGCAGTACGGCGAACGATATAAGCCGCACCCTCCAGCTGGGATACCAGCTCGCATACGCGGATCGGGTAGCCTTGCTTGGCGACATCCCGTCCGTAGGGTGACGAGGTAGTGACCATACCCGGCAGGGTAGTCGGCGCCATCTGGCCGCCCGTCATGCCGTACACCGCGTTGTTTATGAAGAAGGTGGTGATCTGTTCCCCGCGGGCGGCGGCGTGGATCAGTTCGTTGGTCCCGATGGAGGCCAGATCGCCATCGCCCTGATAGGTAAAGACCATCAGATCGGGGTTCGTGCGCTTTATGCCGGTGGCCATTGCCGGCGCCCTGCCGTGGGCCGCCTCCGCAAAGTCGCACTCAAAGTAGTTATAGGCCAGCACCGAGCATCCAACTGGCGCGATGCCAATCGCCTGTCCCCGGATGCCCAGTTCATCCATGACCTCAGCGATCAGCCGGTGAGCGATGCCATGGATGCAGCCCGGACAGTAGTGTGTGACTACATCCGATAGGGCTTCGGGCCGGCTGAAGACCAGTTCTGCTGTCTCTGTCATGCTAATCTCCTTCCCAGGGAGGTTTCTTGTGTCAACGGT